>NZ_WHOC01000039.1:0-74821 GCF_013141785.1 Paenibacillus germinis | reverse complement strand
AGCTGGTTTTGGAGCGTTTTGTTGGATTAACTCCAATGAAAGCAGGCAAATAAGGTGAATGAGTCTGATTTGATTGTATTTTATCCAATGGAGCAAATGAGGGGAGATTGTCGGTTATGTGTATATAAGATATTAACCGTAGGGAAATTGAAGGAGCGCTACCTCGTGGACTGGATCGCGGAGAATGTGAAGCGCATTGGGCCGTATGCCAAGGTGAAGATGATAGAGGTGCCGGACGATAAGGCACCGGAGAGCATGAGCCCTGCTGAGGAGCAGCAGGTGCGTATGAAGGAGAGCAATCAGCTGGCCTTCGTGATCTGCGGCTTGCTGGAGCTATCGAGCGAGCTGCCGCACCAACTGATGCGGTTGGTGCTGGTGCGGCAGTTTTATCGCGTGATGCGGGTAAATCGCGGGGAGCCGTACCATAAGTAACGGCAAGTTTTTATTGTACAACTCGAGTCAAGTATGCAAAAAACGCCGGTGACTTCTATGTGCGAATGGAATGAAATGGAACAGCTAGGAGCTCCCCGACCTATTCCGTTGGCTATTCGTCAGGAGGTATTCTCGCCTTATCATTAATTGATCAAGGAGCCAGATAAGATGAATAAGGTACATTTACAACCGGCAGAGATCAAAGTCGAGTTCATTCCGGCGCTTCTATGAGGATAGTTGAGAAGTAGCATGGAAATTTGACCCCATTGAAGTTGGTTGTAAACAGTGTTACTCTAACAACGGTAAACTCAAAATCTATATTTTGCAATGCATCTAACAATAGTCACCATTTTAGTTATAAAGAAAGGTAACACTATGATAAAAGTTGATAACTTATCCTTCTCATTTCCGCAAAAAGAACTATATAACAATATTTCATTTACGCTTGAAGAGGCACAACATTGCGCTTTTATAGGAACAAGTGGCAGTGGGAAAAGTACATTGATCGATATACTGATGGATCCAGAAAGATATTTGTTCGAGGGCAAGTTAGAAATAGACCCGACTTGCAATATTCGGCATGTAAGTCAATTCCCACAATTCGACAAAACGAAAGAAACAACAGTTTTTGAATATATAGGGGAAGAATTTATTAAGATACAAAATGAAATAACAGGTATTTGTACGGAAATGGAAACATCATCGGATATGGATGCGTTATTAGAAAAGTATCAATTAGCATTAGACACATTTGATACAATCGGTGGGGCTGATTTTGAAAGCAACATTAATAAGAAACTAAATCTAGCAAACCTCATGAAGCTAAAAGATCTTAGGGTATCCGACCTGAGTGGTGGGGAATTCAAACTTATTCAAGTGATGAAGGAAATGCTTAGTAGTCCAGACTTAATGATTATGGACGAACCAGATGTATTTCTAGACTTTGAAAACCTAAATGCGCTTAAAAATCTTATTAATTCTCACAAAGGAATGCTGCTAGTCGTAACGCACAACCGATATCTATTGAATCATTGTTTCAACAAAATTATACACCTTGAAAACATGGAGATCCAAGAGTTTGATGGGCGGTATATTGAGTATAATTTCTCATTACTTCAGACAAAAATTGAGTTGCAAGAAATCGCAGTCGCTGAACAAGAAGAAATTGAGAGATACGATAACATTATTGATAATCTTAGAGCTATCGCAACGTATAATTCAGAAGCATCTAGAGGGAGAGCATTAAAAGCTAGAGTTAGGTTTCAAGAAAGATTGGAAGCGCGTAGAATTAAAGCGCCATTTGTTGATATTAAGCAACCTAAAATTAGTTTTGGTATTGAAAATGAGATTGAAGACACCATTGTTGTAAATGTTAATAATTATAGTGTTACCTTCGATGAGTTGCTTTTAGACAATGTTAACTTTGAGATAAAATCTACGGATAAAGTAGCCATTATTGGTCCAAACGGTACCGGGAAAACGACTTTACTCCGAGATATTTTTACAAATAATCATGCTTCAATTGAAATAAATGCTGATGTTAAAGTGGCTTATTTATCTCAGAATCAAGGCGAAGTGCTAAAGGATTCTAATACAATACTAGAAGAATTCATCGATGCTGGGTTTAAAACGTATGATGAGGTTAGATCATATATTTCAAACTATGGCTTTGAAGGAGAAATCGTTAATCAAAAGATAGAATCTTTATCTGGTGGAGAAAAAAACATGCTTCAATTGGCTAAAGTTTCTGCCAGTAAAGCAAACGTATTGCTTCTTGATGAACCGACAAGCCATTTAGACACCTATACACAAATAGCACTGGAGAAAGCCATTGAAGACTATAAAGGTGCGATTCTCATGATTTCTCATGATTTCTATTCTGTTGTAAATGGTATGGATTATGTTTTAATCATTGACGATAAGACGATTAGAAAAATGAGTATGCGTAAATTTAGACAGATGATTTATGCGAGTCATTTTAATAGAGACTATCTAGAAAATGAACAAAATAAAAAATCAGTTGAAATGAAAATAGAATTGGCTTTAAAAGATACTAATTTTGAACTTGCAAAAGTATTGGTTGATGAGCTAGAAGAGCTGATTAAGTTGCTTTAAATTTCAACCCTCTGATCGAAATGAAGACCCCACAGGAATTAGAAGAGAAGTTTAAGTTTGCCCGGCAGAAGTCTAAACTAGAGGGAAGCGCGGTGAACCTTACCATAAGTAAGGCGTTAAACCTAAAAAGGACCGTCAGGATGATCTCTCCTGACGGTTTTTCTTTAATTATTTAAAATCGCCTAACAAATAATTGTAGAAGGGTTCGTCCACCCAGAACTTGTAGGAGTCGACGTTCAAGCTGGCATTAATTTTCTTTAGGCCAGTAACGACGTCGTCAGATTTATCGCTGAGGGAGAAGGACTGTGCATAATAATGGCCCTTACTGACTTTATTATTAGCAATCACTTTATAGTCTTTCACATCAGTTAATGAATAGTAGAGTGGCTGCCACCAGGAAGAATAAATAAGTCCTGTCTCGTCTTTACTGTTTTTTTTAGCATATTGGAAAATGACCTGCTGGAACTTGTTCTTTTGCTCGGCGTTATCGAATTCGAACTCAATGTCGTATTCCTTGGCGTAGGCTATGAAATTACCATTCTCGATTTGAACGACTTGATAATCGTCGGATTGTGTCGGCTCGCCCCATTCTTTCAAATAGATGAAGGCAGACGTTTTGGGCTCCAGCTGTACTTTCGCTTGAATGTTCTCGCTGCGCAGCAGTCCGATTAACTGAATCGCATGCGTAATGTCAGAGTGTCCATAGGTGAGAGAAAGCTTTGGATCAAAGTTCGCATCGAAACGAGAATCTTTCAAGTTGTAGCCTGTAACTAGATTCTTTTTCAAGGCTTCATCGAAGACAGCACGCAAATCAGTTGATGAGATAAGATCCTCCGTACGCCAGGTATCGTTAATTTTGCGGAAAATATCATCATCGGAAGTCGTTCCAATATAGTGCTTGTATTGTCCTTGGAAAGTAAGAATCTTACCCAGCAATTCGTTCGCAAAGCTTTCGCCAGCCGCAGCATTCGCTTCGAAATCGGAGGAGACAAGGCCAGTATCAATAGCGGCGGCCAGCTCTTGGGCGGCTTGCAGCGTTAGTTGATTGTTTTGATCGTAGTCAATATGTACTTTAGCCAGAGCGGCTTTGATTTTATCCTTGGGATAGGTATAAGCTAGTTCTTTCAAGCCAGCGGCTTTTAACGCTATGAAAGTTGCTTGCAGCTGAGTAAGTGGTTGATCACCCTGCAGCTTGCCTTCCGATAGAATGCCTTTCTCGTGCAAAGCAAGCGCTGCTTTGTAATAAGGGCTATCCTTTTGCAAGTCTGTGAATACATTGGTCTGATCTTTCGCTTCAGCTTTCAAGATGCGATCAACTGCGATGACGAAATCACCCTTTGATAGGGAGTCTGACAAGCTGATGGTATACTGGTTTTTCAAAAACTGTTTGTAAGAGACTGCGGAATCACTCGCTTCAGCGGCATTGCTTAATGTGCTCACAGAGGAGAAGAGGATGGCTGTTAAAACAGCTATTTGCATAGACTTGCGGTATTTCAATTGTTTCATAAGAATAAAACACCTCCGGTTTTTTAATTCACATAGGAATAGTATGGTTTATTGAAATATATCAGTTAGGCATATAGGTGTCAATAAATAATGGCTGTCGTTTTTATTCTTGACATGACTTATGGAATCCACTACTATCAGTCTTAGTTGAAAAGTCGCACTTTGTCGAATAGGATAAGAAAATCTTTGATAAAAACAGATCAAAAGGGGAGAGCCACACATGAAAAAAACGTTATTTTCCATTTTCGCCGTTACATTAATGCTGACTGGCTGCGGCACCGCTAAAAATGATACAGCAGCTCCAGCAGCTACGAAAGCTGCAGAAGCAACAAAAGCGCCTGAAACGAAATCATCCAAAAAAATCATTCTAATAACACCAGAAAAAATTGGTGTGAATCCTTTCTTTGCTCAAGAAGATGAGGGTGTTAAAAAAGCAGGTAAAGAATTTGGCGTTGATGTGAAAACAGTAGAATCTACAGATGCCAGCGCGATTGAACAAAACCTGCGTGCTGCTGTTGCAGATAATTATGATCTTATTATCACCAGCTCCTTTGAATCCGAGGATGCTTTGAAAAAGGTAGCTGCTGAAAATCCGAAGAAATCTTTTGCTATTATTGATACCGTTGTTGACTTGCCGAACGTAAGAAGCGTAGTATTCCGTGAGCACGAGGCTGCATACTTGCTTGGAGCGGCTGCGGGTCTTGCAACTAAGAAAAATGTTGTCGGTATGGTGGCAGCAGTTGATATTCCTTTGATCAAAAAATACACAGTTGGTTTCCAAGAAGGTTTGAAATCGACTAATCCGAATGCGAAATTCATCGTCAACTATGTAGGAAGCTTTACGGATCCAGCAAAAGCAAAAGAGCTGGCATTGACGCAATTCTCTCAAGGAGCAGACTTCATCGCAGCAGCATCAGCTGTAGGCGATTTGGGCGTGTTCGAAGCGGCTAAGGAAAAAGGGTTCTACACATCCGGTCAAGATATCGACCGTACAGTGACGGATCCTGAGCACATCGTTCTCTCCCAATTGAAAGGTACAGACAGCGTTGCTTACCAAACTGTGAAAGATTTCGTAAATGGAACCTTTAAATTTGGCGCTGTGGATTACGGCTTGAAAGAAGACGGCGTTGGTCTTACTTTCGTAACAAAAGAAAGCAAATCCAAACTAAGTCCATTTATTGGACAAGACGTTGTGACTAAAGTTAAAGCCATCAAAGACGATATCGTAGCTGGCAAAGTTACGGTTCCGAATCCTTTGAAATAGTAGTACGTTCTTACAAACATCATATAACCTCGGAAACTGTTTACGGCGACGTAGGCAGTTTCCGCATTTCTAGGAAAGGAGTGCGAAACCCGTTATGCTGCTTCAAATGAACCAAATTACCAAAACCTATGGTAGCTTAACAGCTAACTCCAATGTAGATTTTTCGCTGCGCGAAGGTGAAATCCATGCGTTAGTCGGCGAGAATGGGGCAGGTAAAACAACCCTGATGCGCATCCTTTACGGAATGGAACAGCCAACGTCGGGCACGATTCTTTTACGTGGAAGAAAAGTCCAGTTCGTGAATCCTACGAATGCGATTCAGCAGGGCATCGGTATGGTGCATCAGCATTTCATGCTGTTTCCTTCTTTTACGGTGGCTGAAAATATCGTCATCGGCAATGAACCGCAAGTCGGCGTGAAGTTCGACAGGAAGAAAGCTGCCCTGCAAGTGAAGGCATTGTGTGACATGTACCGGCTACCCATTGATCCATTAAGGAAAGTCGCAGCCCTTCCGCTAGGTTTACAACAGCGTGTTGAGATTTTGAAGGTGCTCTATCAAGGTGCGGATATCATTATTTTGGACGAGCCAACTGGTGTTTTGACACCGCTGGAAGCCAAGGAACTGCTTGTCATTATGAAGAGCTTAGCTAGCCAGGGTAAAAGCTTCATTGTCATCACGCACAAATTACATGAGGTCATGGAAGTTGCTGACCGAGTTACGGTGCTTCGAGACGGTAAAATCAGAGGGACTGTAGATACTTCGGCAACTAACGCAGAAGAACTTTCTAGATTAATGGTAGGAAGAGAACTGGCGCAAACGAGAAAAAGTGCCGCAAGATTTGGTGAAACGGTTCTCGAAGTGAAGGAGATTACTATACAAGGCAAGAAAGGAAAGCCCGTATTGGATCGTGTCAGTCTTGAGGTGAAGGCTGGTGAGATCTTAGGCATCGCTGGTATTTCCGGTAACGGACAGTCTGAGCTGATTCAAAGCATTACAGGGCTCCAACCGATTGATCAAGGTCACATTCGCTTGATGGGCAAGGAGATTACAGGTTGTTTGGTTCGTGAGATCAGAGAAAGCGGGCTTTCGCATATTCCTGAGGATCGTTACCAATGGGGGGCTGCCAAGGAAGGCAGCGTACTTGAAAACGGTACAATGGGACATCACAGAACGCATCGGCGTAACGGATTTTTGCAAGGCAAGTCGCTGCGAAATATGGTTGACGGATTCATCCAGCAATTCCAGATTAAAACGGGTTCCCAGGATACGAAAGTCAAATTTCTATCTGGAGGCAATCTTCAAAAACTGATTGTAGCCAGAGAAATTGCCCAAAAACAACCGTTCCTTATCGCTGCTGAACCTACGCGTGGCGTTGATGTTGGAGCGATGGAAGTGATCCACGATGAACTGTTGAAAAAACGTGATGAGCAGGGAGCGATTCTATTGGTATCTTCGGAATTGACGGAGATTCTTAAGCTTTCTGATCGCATTATCGTGATGTATGAAGGGCGAATTGCGGGAGAGCTGTCAGCGCAGCATGCGACTGAGGAGCAAATCAGTCTGTTGATGGCAGGAGGTGATTCCCATGCTTAATTGGAAAGGAAACATTGGTGCTCTGCTTCAACCGCTTATTGCGGTATGTATCGGTTTACTTGGCGGAGCCATTGCCATCGTTTTGATTGGCGGTTCCATTTCCGACACATACGCACAAATGTGGAAAGGCGCTTTCGGCAATTTTTACTTTTTTACAAATACTTTGACGCGAGCGACACCTCTTATATTAGTTGGATTAGGCGTTTCAATAGCCTTCCGCGCCGGATTTTTCAACATGGGTTCTGAAGGTCAAATGATCCTTGGTGCTTTAACCAGCGCGATGATTGCGCTCTATTTTCCTGGACCTGCACTATTTAAATTATTCGCGGCACTGCTAGGCGGCATTGCAGTTGGCGGTATATGGTCAGCCTTTGCGGGTTGGCTTGATGCGCGATTTAAAATGAATTTGATTGTCACCACACTCTTGCTTAATTATATTGCAGCTTTGTTTGCGGGCTATTTGGTTGCCTATCCCCTCAAGGATAAAACGGGATCAGCTGCTCTAGCACAAACGATGATGGTTGATAAAAGCATATGGCTGCCCAAGCTTTTCCAAGGGATGAGCATGCATGCGGGCTTCATCATAGCCATTGTTTTGGCAGTTCTCTTATTTTTGTTTATTAAATACAGTGCTGCCGGATACGAAATCCGCATGCTTGGCTACAATCCGTTGTTTGCCGCTTATGGAGGCGTTAATCGCGGTAAATTAATGCTCGCGAGCATGTTCGCAAGTGGTGGCTTTGCTGGTCTGGCAGGCGCAGTCGAAGTGCTTGGCATGCAGTACCGCTATACGGACGGCATGATAACGAATCCGGGTTTCGCTTGGTCCGGCATTATGGCTACGCTGCTTTCTGGCGCTCATCCGCTCGGTACAACTGTAGCCGCAGTCCTTTTGGCTGCACTGCAGACTGGCGGTATGGGTGTTGAACGAAACACGAGCATCCCCCTCGAAATATCAAGTGTCATTCAGTCTCTCTTGATCTTGTTCGTCACAGCCAAGTTCAGTTATACCCTATGGAAACGCAGGAAAGGAGGGGGAAGCGATGCAGCATCTTCTTGATGTTTCTTTATTTAATTCCATGATTCGGATGGTTGCTCCGATTCTCCTCGCTGCGCTCGGCGGTGCGATATGCTCAAGAGTGGGGTTGTTCAATGTTGGTTTGGAAGGATTCGTGCTTGTAGGCGCGTTTTCTGCGATTGTAGGCAATCATTATTCCGGCAATGTGTATGTAGCTGTCTTGATTGCAATTGCGGTGACGATGTTATTTTCTCTTGCATTTGCGTATATCAGCATCCATTTGCAAGCGAACGTGATCGTTGTCGGTATTTCATTTAATTTTCTGGCGCTTGGCTTAACAGCGTTCTGCCTAAAAGCCATTTTCCATGTGAAAGGCGCCTTCTATGATAAAAATATGGTGGGGCTGCCGAAGTGGAACATTCCTTTTGTGCAAGATATTCCTGTAATTGGCGGTATTATTTCGGGCCATTCCCCGCTTATTTACTTGGCCTTTGCCCTGGTGCTTGGCCTGCAGTACTTTTTGTTTAAATCAGTCCTTGGTTTCCGCTTGTTGGCTGTGGGTGAGAATCCAGTTGCAGCGAAAAGCATTGGCATTAAAGTGGGCAGAATGCAGTATCTGGCCGTGTTAATTTGCGGCGTGCTTTGCGGGTTGGCAGGCGCTCAGCTTTCCCTCGGTCAAGTCACGATGTTTACCGAAGGCATGACGGCGGGCAGAGGCTTTATCGCACTGGTCGCAATGATGTTAGGACAAGCCAATCCGCTTGGCGTCATGGCGTCGAGCCTCCTATTCGGACTGATGGATGCATTCAGCATCAGGCTGCAGGGCTTCTCGCTTCCGACTCATTTCACACAGATGCTTCCTTATATTGTGACGCTGCTGGCGATGCTCTTTTTTAGAAAGAGTAGTTATATGGCAGATGCTCAGAAAGCTAACGGAAGCTCGCGCTAGGCTGCTAAAAGGAGATAATGACAGATGGCAAAAGACACCAAAGCTGATCGAATCAGAAAAATGAAGGTTCCCTCCGTAGGTGCGGCAATGTCAGACCGAGTCCCACCGGGGCAGGTTCTGACAGACCGGTTTCCTATTTTGCATGAAGGAGAAGTACCGGAATACAACATGGCGGAGTGGACATTGCGAGTGTTTGGCGAGGTCGAAGTGGACAAAGTTGTCACGTATGAACAATTGTTAGCGATGCCTCAAACGCAAGTCCTCTGCGATATTCACTGTGTAACCCGTTGGTCTAAGCTTGACACGGCCTGGGAAGGGATTCTATTTCGCGATTTTCTTCGCCTGCTGGATATCAAGCCGCAAGGCAAGTTCGTCATGCTGCATGCCGACAACGATTATGAAACGAACGTCCCTCTAGAGGATCTTATGGGGGATCATGTTCTGTTGGCTTTGAAATATGATGGGAAGCCGTTGACTCCTAAACATGGTTGGCCTCTAAGGCTCATTGTACCTCACCTATATTTTTGGAAAAGTCCTAAATGGATTCGAGGCGTCGAATTAATGACAGCCGACCGCGAAGGCTTCTGGGAGCAAAATGGCTTCCATAATGTGGCGGATCCATTCCAAGAGCAGCGCTTCTCGGGGGAAGCGATTCCGATTCCAGAAGATGAATGGGAAAAGAAGGAGTTTGATTGACATGCTATTACCAATTTTACAGGTTCATTCAGAGGATTTATCACCTTATGCGATCGTATGCGGTGACCCCTTTCGCGCGGAAGTCATAGCTAGCAAGCTAGATAATAGTAAAGAACTCGCCTTCAGTCGTGAATACCGCACGTTTATTGGTGAATTCCAAGGAGTTCCGATTACGGTTGTAAGTCATGGCGTCGGCTCGCCGGGAGCAGCTGTTTGCTTCGAGGAACTGATCAAAGGCGGCGTAAAGACACTGATTCGCGTTGGCACAGCAGGCTCATATTCAGCTGATGTTCCTCCAGGCAGCTTAGTCGTCAGTACGGCAGCCGTGAGGGAAGAGGGCTTAACCCGCCAACTCGTTCCGCATGGCTTCCCAGCAGTAGCTGATCTGGATGTTGTGCTGGCCTTGTATGAAGCAGCATCAGAGACGGATGGTCTTGTGCGCAAAGGGATAACCGTTACCCTGGATGCCTTCTTCCAAGGTGTCGAGGAATTTCCACACCGCAAGTACAAGCAAGCCGGCGCTCTTGCCGTTGAGATGGAAATCGCAGCGCTCTATGTGATTGCTTCATTGCGCGGCGTGCGCGCAGGTGCGATTGTTGCGCTGGACGGTTACGCCGATGCTGATTTGAGAGAAGTCTATAACCCTCATACTGATGTTGTATCTCAAGCGGTTGAACGTGAAATTTTGTCGGCGATTCATGCCGTTATTAAACTGCACGCTAAGGCTTAGGTACATTGGTATTACCGGTGCCGCAGCTGTTGCTAGTTTAGAAGAGGCTGCCCTCAAAAGGCGTTTTTGGAAGTTATGCTCTTTGCCCGTTACTGTAATGTGCTATGGTTTGCTTTGCTTCGGTAATCAGAAGTTATCGAGGGAACGTAGAGGCGTTGTTTGGTTGAAAAACACCCGAAATGATCAGGAAGAGGAACGAGGAGGCGTTATTTCGCGTTTTTTTGTCTCCAGATCTCTCCTTTTGATCAAATAGCGCCCTCTCGTTCCTCTTAGTCGATTTCATGCGCAATATTCCCGAAATAGCGGCTCTACGTTCCGCGAAATAGAGGTCGGGTGACTTTCCATTGCAGTCGAAAGAAAACAAAAAAAATGAGAAGGCAAGAATCTTGCCACCTCATTTTTTTTGTTTTCCTGTGCCCCTAATTGGGGTCAGAGCTTTATGCGTATGTAACGATTATGTTTAAAAAATAGGGATTCTAGCTTTATTCCCATCTTTGGCATATAAAATGGCTTCTGAACTAAATAAATCTACGTGCTCTAACGGTTGAGCAAGGTTCATCGTTGTAAATTTGTTATAACGAAGAGCGTTGATCAGAGAGGGAATTAATTTGTGGTCCGTTCCAACGAAATTGACAGAAATCGGTGTTTTGTTAAATAAGATGTTCATTCTCACTTCAACTCATCTCCTATTACAAAATAAAAATAATATGATTAACTTAGTATTAAGAATATCATCTATTAAATAATAAGTACGTCGATTACCGTTGTCGGAATAACACTAGTTCTGTCGAGGCTCGGGAAAATAAAACACGTGCAAAAAGAGGCCGCTTGAACCAATCCGTTCAAGTGGCCTCTTCGTATTATAGAAAACGACGATGATGCTTTTTACCGTCATAGGTGAACAAAACCGGCTTATCTTCGACGATGGTATGCATATGAATTGATTTGCCCCAGAGCTTGTAAATGTAAGGGAGCGTTCGCTCGACATACTTGAGATCAAGTTCGACCCCTTCAAATGCGTGCTTCAAATACAATTCGCCGCTGCGTTGGTAATCGCCATCTTCCACAACAATGTAGGGGAAGCCGCCATTTACACGTGAGTAGATGAGCTGATCCCGAGTATTTTCCCAAGTTTTATCCGTAATTTTCCACTCAGGACCTTTTTTTTCAAATACATATAGATCGAGTTCTTCCACGAGAGGTTTATTCAAATAATTCCGGATAAAAGAGGTATCCGATTCGTATTCGCGAACCTCGAATATTTTACTCCGACCATTCCCGGGTTTGCGCCCATGCCTTCTTATTTCTTCTTCCGTCGGATTGTCCCAGTGCTTCTCGATATCTTCATAAATTTTGAGCCCGAGATAATAAGGATTTAAGGTATGACGGGACGGAACCACGACCGAGGAGTTGAGCTTGGAGTACTCAATCGTCTCCTCTTCAGTCAAATCCAGCTCGCGCAGTATGTGTTGATGCCAGTAGGAAGCCCAGCCTTCGTTCATGATTTTCGTTTCAAGCTGCGGCCAGAAATAGAGCATTTCATCACGCAGCATCGTCAGAATATCCCGCTGCCATTCTTCCATATAGGGGGCATTCTCCTCGATGAAGAGCAAAATATCTTTTTCAGGTTGAGGTGGAAAGCGTTTGTTTTCGTCTTTTTCCGGTATAGGAGGTTTGTTCTTAACATCCAGATCCCATATATCCTCATATCCATAGGTTGCTACGGATCGTGCGGCTGGTGTGGAGGCTTTATGGGTTTCCTGACGCTTACGCGTCTGTCGATAGGATAGGGTCAGTACAGGATCAATGTGCTCCTGAATAGCTAGCACGGCGTCAATGAATTGCTCGACTTCGTCAATGCCATGTTCGATTTCATATTGCCGAATTCTTTCGGCGGTAGCGGACATGCTCTCCACCATATTGCGGTTCGTGTTTGCGAAACGGGCGTTATTTTTGAAAAAATCACAATGGGCAAGAACGTGTGCGACGATCAGTTTATTCTGAATGAGCGAATTTCCATCTAACAAGAAGGCATAGCAGGGGTCAGAATTGATGACTAATTCGTAAATTTTACTTAAACCAAAATCATACTGCGTTTTCATGCGGTGAAAATTTTTACCGAAACTCCAGTGGCTGTAACGCGTTGGCATTCCATATGCACCGAAGGTATAAATAATTTCGGCGGGACAGATTTCATACCTCATCGGAAAGAAATCAAGTCCAAAACCTTTAGCAATTTCCGTTATTTCATCAATGGCGTATTCGAGCTTTTGGATTTCGGTTTTACTCACTGAACAGCCACCCCTTCCTGCTTTGTAAAAAAGGTTTTCAGTGCTTTGTACACTTCACCTTTCTCACGAATGACATAATGAAGAAATTTAGGATCATGAATATGGCGGAAAGCGGACATGAGTGTACTGCTGCGATTGTACTGGTTGACTTCTCCGTAACCGAACATGTTGGAGCGCTCCATTAACTGCGTAATAAGCTTCACACACCGTTCGTTATCTGACGTCAAATTATCGCCATCGGAGAAATGAAACGGATAAATATTAAATTGTGACGGTGGATACCGTTTGTCGATAATATCAATTGCTGCTTGGTAAGCCGAGGAGCAAATCGTACCTCCGCTTTCGCCTTTGGTGAAAAACTCTTCCTCCGTGACCTCTTTAGCTTCGGTATGGTGGGCAATGAACACAATCTCTACATTCTCATACTTCGTGCGCAGGAAGCGCGTCATCCAGAAAAAGAAGCTGCGGGCTATATATTTTTCAAAGGAACCCATGGAACCGGAGGTATCCATCATCGCAATAATAAGCGCATTCGAGTGAGGCTTCTCTATCTCTTCCCACGTTTTGAAACGAAGGTCATCAGGGCTGATGTGATGGATCCCAGGGGAGCTCGAGCGCGAATTACGGCGCATATTCTCCAAAATGGTCCGTTTCTTATCGATGTTGGACATAATCCCTTTTTTGCGGATATCGTTGAAAATCACTTCTGTTGTGGTCATATTGCGCTTATCTTTTTTCTGCAAATTGGGCAGCTCCAGCTCGGAGAACAACATGGCTTGCAGTTCCTCCATGCTCACTTCCGCTTCATAGTAATCTTCGCCAGCTTGATCGCCTGCACCCTCACCTTTCCCAGGGCCTTGGGCTGGCTGCGGATCTGTGCCCAACACATCGCCGACCTGAGAGTCCCCGTCTCCCTGACCAACATGCTTTCCTTTACTAAAGTTATAGCGGAATCGGTATTCATCCAGACTCTTAATAGGAACTTTCACGACCTGCTTTCCATTGGACATGACAATACTTTCGTCAGTAACCAGATCGGGAAGATTCTGTTTAATGGCTTCTTTCACCTTCTCTTGGTGCCTGGTCTGATCCTGATATCCTTTGCGATGCAAGGACCAATCCTCTTTGGAAACGATAAAAAGGGGTTCTGTCATGAGGACACCTCCTTAGAGTTTTGCTTTAGCGAAATTTACGTCGTAAGCTTTTGCTGAATTATTATGGCAAGCATAATGCTGAACGGGCAGAGGTGAAAAAAGCTTGTTATTAAATATATTCAAATATGGGTGGGATATGTGATGCTTTGTAAGTTTGCCACACTGAAGAGTTGACAAGTAGAAGAGAATTAACATTACATGTCGAATATTCAGATTATTTAGTTCATTTTCCTCATTTTCACATCGATAGAAGGTGATATTGTCCTTAGCTAGAATTATGTGTCAGAACATATAAGTGAAGTGCTAACGCTTGGAAGCGAGGTGAAACGTGATACGACGACGACCTATTCCTATCTTTATCCAGCTGCTGGCCGGTATGTTTCTCATTGCGGCTCTGGCTATTGCGCTTACCAATCTGTTCAACTATCGCTTAACTTCACAGCTTTCGCTGAACCGCACGGCTGGTTATACGCAGGAGTCTGTCGACCAATTGTCGGCAAAGATTGATGTGCTGCTGCGTCAATATGATCAAGCCTCCCAGATGATTGCATTTGATGAAAAGGTGCAGACCGCTTTGAACAATCCGATTACGAAGCAAGGAGGGCAAGAGCAGCTTGCGCTGAACCGCTACCTTGCGGAGAAAACGCGCTATATCGCAGGTGAAATGCTCATTCACCTTTTCGACCGGGAAGGCAATGCTTACTCGTCAAACGAGTCACTCCAGTTGTTTTGGCGGAAGGCAGATGACGCAGTGAGTGCTGTCACTTGGTACAGGAAAATGGAGGAGCTCGATGGTCATATGCTATGGGTGTATGGTCCGGCCTGGCGAGACGGTGAGATTCCTGCAATTATTGGGGCCCGAAAGCTGAAGGACTCTCGAAGCCTCACTGTGCTGGGGGATCAGTTCGTGGTATTTCCTGTGGAGAAAATGAACCGGATGATCGGTGAAACGGGCCAGCGCATCGAGCGAAAGGTGCAGGTGATGGATTCCATAGGGAATATCGTGTATTCGACGGAGCCACGTGAGATTGGAACGGCGGCAGATCAAGGGCTGTTTGCCAAGTTCGGCGGAAATGCGCAGCCTTTCTTCGAATGGACGACGAGGGAGGATCGCAAGCGGATGCTTGTGGCCTACGCCAAGTCCAATTACAGCGCTTGGACCACCATCGCTTATTTCAAACCCGAAGCGGTGTACAGTGACGCTTCGCAGATGTGGGCGAACGCGCTGCTGACCATGGCTGCAGGTATCGGGATTGCCCTCGCGCTGGTAGCGTACTTCACATGGACGCTAACGAAGCCAATTCGTCAATTGGCCGACGGGATGAATAAGCTGAGCAAGGAAGGCATCAAGCCGATCGATCGGCCTTTTGCGAGCCGGGAGATTACTCAGCTATATTCGAACTACAATGCCATGGTGCATCAGCTGAAGGAAGTCGTTCAACGGCTCTCCGAGAAGCAAATCAGTGCCCAGAGGGCGGAGCTTGTCGCGTTGAAAGCCCAGTTCCGCCCGCATTTCTTATACAATTCACTCAATCTGATATACTGGACGATTGAGGACGAAAGGCCGGAAAAGGCACAGGAAATGACACTCGCACTCGGAGAACTGCTTCGCTACAGCGTCCATCCGTCGACTGATTTCGTGACGCTCGGGGAGGATCTCGCGCAGCTGGACCGGTATTTATTGCTCCAGCGGGCGCGCTTCGGTGAGAAATTTAACGTTAGTATCGACGTAGAGGAAGGATTGCAGCAGCAAAGCGTGATCCGGCTCGTCCTGCAGCCGCTCGTTGAGAATGCCTTCCACCATGGCTTAGAGCACAAGGACGAGGGGGACTGGCTAATTCGGGTCCGGATCTACCGGCAGGACGGCAAGATCCTGTGCTCTGTGGAAGACAATGGCGTAGGAATGCCGCTTACAGCCCTGCAGTTGCTTGAAGACTCGATTCATCGGGAGCAAGGTTTTGAGAAGAAGGCGAGTGGCATCGGGTTAAGCAATCTGCATAAGCAGCTGCAGGCCTTCTTCGGTCCAGGCTACGGAATTCGCCTGATGCCAAGTCTATTGGGAGGACTGCAGGTGGTATTATCGCTTCCTCTGCTGGACCCGCCATCTCAGTTTGATAGGGAGCAAGGATTGTCAATGCTGGGTAAGAGAGGGGATGATGGCGCTGCCTAATCTATTTCTTCGGATTTCGCTAGTACTGGCAATGATCAGTCTGCTGTGCTCCTGCTCCCCCGAAATGGTCATGCCAAGTGTGGAAAGTTCTTCGAAGCCCAGTACGCTGCGTATCTGGCTGTGGCCAGGAAGTGGGCTGGAGCCGCTGATTAAGAAGTATGAGGTAGACAATCCTCAAATGGATGTCGAGATGGTTACTTTTCAATACGACGATGTGGTGCCGAGTCTCATGACTTCGCTGGCCACGAAGGCTGATTCCCCTGATCTTGTTCTGTTGGAGGCTTCGCAGCTGAATCAATTAAAGCGCTTCCAGAAACAGTTCTATAACCTCTATGATTACGGCGACGAGCGGGTTCACTATCTGGACTGGAAATGGCGGCAAGCGGAAAGCAAGAATGGTGGCTTCTTGTATGCCATGCCTGTAGATATCGGGCCAGTGGCGCTTGCGTACCGCCATGACTTATTTCAAGAGGCCGGTTTACCAACAGAGCGGGAGGAGGTGGCAGCCTATCTGTCTGATTGGGACGCGCTGGAGCAGGCAGGAGTCCTACTGAAGCAGCGGACGGGGGCCGTATTATTCGATAATATAACGAATATCTTCCTTAGCTATCTCAACCAGTTTGACGGTCAATATGTGCTGCCTGTGGAGCACGAATTAAGTCCTCATGTTAAGGAAGCTTGGGATCGGGCGGTGTATTTCAACAAGCGTGGCCTCAGCGCCGGGTTACCGTCGCAAACCTCATCTTGGGCCGAAGGAGCGGTTAATCGAAAATTCGCCCTCGTATTGGCCCCCTCTTGGCTACACGGCATGATGAAGAAGAATGCTCCTGCTACAGCGGGCAAGTGGGATCTGACCCGGGCACCTGGATTGCCATCTAATCTAACGGGGACATACTTAGCGGTACCGAAGACAAGCTCAACTCCCCATGCGGCGTATGAGCTAGCCCGCTGGTTAACAGCTCCGCAGCAGCAGCTGGCGAATTTTATCGGCAGCGGGAATTTTCCTTCCACACCGGAATCGTACTCCTCTTCTAATTTCCTGGAGGTTCACGATCCCTTTTTCAATGATGCGCCTGTCGGTCAAATTTATTCTTACACGGCGCTTCGCTACAAATCCGGCTACGATGATTACGATTATACGACGATTGAAAGATGGATTCGCGACGGTCTTCGGCGGGTTGAATCTGACGGTGCAGATCCTGAGTTAACGTGGAAAGGGATTATGCAGCAGTTTGAGACGCTAAACCATGTAGAGGGAGGAGGGTAACCGTATGTTTACTGTTCTGATTGTAGACGATGAAGCGAATGTACGTATTCCAATGTGCAGAACATTGGCCCGTTTCGAAGGCGTGGGTGAAGTGCTGGATGCTTCTAGCGGGCAGGAGGCCATTACAATACTGCAGCAGAGGACGGTGCAGCTCGTAATTACAGATATCCGAATGCCGGCGGGGGACGGCCTGCAGCTTGCCGAATATATCAGGCAGCATTCACTGCAAACCGAAGTGTATGTGCTAACGGGGCATGCGGAATTCGATTATGCCATGCAAGCGATGCAGCATCAAGTGGCAGCTTACCTGCTTAAGCCCCTTTCCAAGGAGAAGCTGCTTGAGGTATACAACGAAGCATATGGGAACTATCGAAGGCGGATGGAGTCCGAGCAGGTGAGTGTGATCCGCAGCCGGGCTTTGCTGGAGAAACGAATGCACGACCTGCTCCACGGGGTACCGGTGCCAACCTTCGATGAAGGGCTGATTCCGCCATATGCCACTATCCGGCTCGTCTCCTTTTCGACCAAGGATTTGCGGTCTCTGGGAGAGACCTCGGTACGTTACTTTATCCGGGAATGTGCTCATGAATCGTTCAGCGGATTGGGGACAGCGGCAGTATGCGAAGAGGACCGGCTCATCACTGTGGTTCTGTTCACCGAGCACGATGATAAAGTGGCTTGGGAGCAGCGGGTGCAGGAAATTTCGAAGTGGATGGAAGCAAAGCTCCGCATCGAAGTGAAAATAGGTCATGGAGGCTGCACCAAGGAGATAAGTGATCTTGGGCTGATGTATATGCGCAGCATGATGAGCTTGGGCTTTAACGAAATTACAAGGAAGGAAAGAGGGGACTCATTTCCGCCGATTATTAAGGCGCTCTTGAAATACGTACATAACGAATATGCCAACGAAGCGGTGAATTTGTCCGATTTTGCCCAGCAATTCCAAGTGAATGCCAATTATTTAAGTAATTTGTTTCATCAGGAGATGGGGCTTACCTATACGCAGTATTTGACGCAGATCAGGCTCACGGAGGCCAAGCGATGGCTGCGCGAGACGAACCTGAAGGTATATGAGGTATGCATTCGGGTAGGGTACAAGGACCCGGCCTATTTCAGCCGCATCTTCAAAACCTTCGTCGGCATGGCCCCCGGGGATTATCGGACGGTGGAACATTCCTGAGAAGAGTCCAAGAAATCGAAGATTCGTTACCTATACGAGCTGTAATGTCCTGCCTATACTAAATGTAAGGGCTTACTAATTTGGAAGTCCAGTTGAAAATGGTGAAGGGAGCGTTTATCTAATGAATTGGATGCCTAAACGCAAGTCCATGTTTCTGCTCTTGGTTTCTCTTCTAGTTCTTCTTAGTGCATGCAGCAGCGGAGGTACGCAAAGCGCAGTAAAAAATGAAGCAGGTGGAAACAGCGGGAAAAAGGTTCAACTGCAAATGTGGTTTTGGCAGGGGGCATCATTTGAAAAGATTATACCAGAGTTTAACCGCACGCATCCAAACATCGAGATTATTCCACAGATTTATAAGTGGGAGGACGCCCATAAGAAGGTGTTAACGGCTATGTCGGCAGGTTCGGGGGCTCCGGACATTGCGATGATCGATATTTCGCAGATGGACCAATTCTTGAAGTATCCTGATAAATTTTACGACCTGAACGAGTATGGTGCTAAGGATCTGTCCAAGGATTATCTGGATTGGAAATGGAAGCAAGGCAGCGTTGGCAGCAAGCAGCTTGGATTTCCTACGGACATCGGTCCGATGGTGCTTTACTATCGCCAAGATCTTTTCCAACAAGCCGGACTCCCTTCGGAGCCTAACGATGTTGCGGCCAAGATTAAGAATTGGGACGACTTCCTCGCTGCTGGCAAAACTTTGAAGGAGAAAACAGGCGCAAGTATTTTATCCAACCCTTATGAATTATATGGCGCGATTCGCGACCAGGGCAATGAACTGTACTTTGATAAAGACGAGAATTTAACAATGGAATCCAACCCGCAAATCAAGAAAGCGCTGGATTATTATAAAAAAGCCCGTGAAATGGGCATCGCTGGAGCTTATGACCAGAAAAATGCGCTGCAGGAGTACTCTGCCGCTCTGAATTCGGGCAAAATCGCTACGTACATCTCTGCCGCTTGGGGCAAAGGGCATGTCGAAACCCGCGCACCGGATACGAAGGGCAAATGGCGAGCAGCCAAAATTCCAGAGGGCACCGGCAATATGGGCGGTTCGTTCTTACTTATTCCGAAGGAAACGAAGAACGCCAAGGAAGCTTACACAGCTATTAGTTGGATGCTTTCACCCCAGCAGCAGTTAGAAGTATTCAAGATTTCAGGCAATTTCCCTTCGACTCCGTCGGTCTATGGCGATAAAGCGTTCACAGAGGCGGGGTATGAATTCTGGGGCAACCAGAAGCTCGGCATCTTGTTCTCCGAGGTAGCCAAGGATGTGAAAGTGCAGCGTAAAGGACCTTTCTATCAAACCGTGGAAGATATTATTAGCGATGGCATGCAGGCCGTGACGGTCGATAAGAGCAAGGATCCTGACAAAGAATTCGCGGCCCTCATTGAGAAGGCCAAGACTAAATTGAAAAACAAATAGGGATGTGGCTGCGATGAGAGGGTTGAAGACGTATTTGGCGCCCTACCTGATGATATCTCCATTTTATATCTTGTTTATCGTATTCGGGTTGTTTCCGATTCTGTTCTCGCTGTACCTGGCTTTCCACTCGTGGGATGGGCTCGGGCCGATGGAGTTCGTGGGACTTCGCAATTTCCGTAATTTGCTGACCGATGATCCAGATTTCTGGAAATCGGTCAGCAACACCTTCATCATCTGGTTTTTCTCGACCCTACCGCAGCTGTTTCTGGCACTGGTCGTCGCATTTCTGCTCAATGCCGCTTTCGTGCGGTTCAAGGACTTTTATCGAGCGGTCTATTTTCTGCCGAATATTACGTCGATTGTGGCTGTAGCCATTATCTTCGGGTCGTTTTTCGGCAGCCAATTTGGGCTGATTAACGGGCTGCTCCAGGTTATTGGGCTACCGCGGATTGAATGGATCAACGATCCGTTCTGGGTGAAGGTTGCCGTGTCGCTCATGGTCATTTGGCGGTGGACGGGCTACAATGCCATCATTTACTTGGCCGGGCTGCAGAGTATCCCGCATGACTTGTATGAAGCAGCTACGATTGACGGGGCTAGCCGGAAGCAGCAGTTTTTCAGCATTACGCTGCCTTTGTTAAAACCGATCATTCTGTTCACTGTGATCCTTTCGACGATCGGAGGCATGCAGCTGTTTACCGAGCCATTAATCCTCGTCGGCAATACCGGAGGGGCAACCAAAGGCGGGCTGACGCTGGTGCTGTATCTGTATAACCAAGCTTTCGGCAATCAGCTGTTCGGCTATGCTTCTGCTATCGCTTGGATGCTGTTCCTGATCATCGGTATTTTCTCCTTCTTGAATTGGAAATTCGTTTCGAGAGGGGAGGGCATCTGATGAGCACGGAATCTTCCAAAGTAACGGTCACTCGCCGAAGCAGAGATGCCGTCGTCCTAACCAAGACCCCAGCGAAGTCATCATGGGCTTCAGGAACGTTCCTTATTCACATCGGGATGCTGGTCGGTTCTCTGTTGTCGCTATTTCCTTTTTACTGGCTGTTCGTGATGTCTACAGCAACGACTTCGGATATGTTCCGGTTTCCCCCGAGGTTTCTTCCGAGCGATCAGCTGCTGGTTAATATCGGAAAGGTTATCGATCATGTCGGGTTTTTCCGGTCGTTCGGCAACAGCTTGATCGTAGCAGGTGTGCACACGCTGCTGGTTCTGTTTTTTTGCTCGATGGCGGGCTTCGCCTTTGCTAAATTCCAATTTCCGGGAAAGCCGTTCCTGTTCTTCTTCCTGCTGATGACCATGATGGTGCCGCAGCAGTTGGGACTAATCCCCCAGTTCATCATTATACAAAAGCTGGGCTGGATCAATGACCTGAAAGCCTTGATCATCCCAGGTGCGGCTAGTGCGTTTGGCATCTTCTGGATGCGGCAGTATGCGGCCTCCGTGCTGCATGATGAGCTTATCAATGCAGGACGGATTGACGGCTGTAACTCTTTTGACCTGTACTATCGCGTAGCGCTTCCGGTACTTCGCCCGGCGTTGGCGACGCTTGGCATTATTACGTTCCTGAATTCCTGGAATGATTATTTGTGGCCGCTCGTCGTCATCTCGGTACAGAACAAATTCACGATCCAGATGCTGATTGCCTCAATGAATGGCGTGTACAGCACGGACTACTCAATGGTCATGGCCGCAACGCTGATGGCTACGGTACCGCTCATTGTTGTGTTCTCAATCTTCAGTCGGCAGTTTATTGCCGGGCTTATGCAGGGGTCGGTGAAAGATTGACAACAGCTGAGCCAGGAGGCTGCTCGGGTGTTGGATAGATATGTTATTGCAGGAAGGAGCTGTCCCAAAAGCCATAAATGAACAGTGACCCGAAAGAAAGACACTTTGAAAAAAGTGACCTATCTCGGGTCTTTTTACGTTTATATAATCAATGAATAAGAAAGGTTGAGGATTACACGTGGGAAATAATTGGAGTAGGGAATCCTTCTTCTCGGTTGAATGATGTTGTAAAAAGTGCAACAAATTCTGCCTAGATCCCGCCTTTCTCCCCTCGATGTTGCATAATGTACAACAATTGGGCTCTATACAGGTCATTTTGCAACAAATGGGTTCGAAATGTTGTACAAACTGCAACTTCAACGTACAAAATAGCCTTTTGGCATATGAATTGTTGCAGAAATTACAACAGTGGTAACCACAATAGTCTCTATCAACCAGCATTAGCATTCAAGGCTAGCTGTGGTTAAAGCTAACCAAGAGGGCAGGGACACTTTCTGAGCACCATCGTTTAACAGCTTAATCCAGGGTCTTCCTTTGAAGTGTCCACGAACGGGGGGCAGTTCAGAAATGGCTGAGGGATAGCCCTTTTTTTGCGTTTAATGAGTACAAACATTCGCCCATGGTGCTATACTAACAAGTGACGAAAAAGATCGGTTGGAAATCGAAGTGGAAACATCATTATGATAAAGTCTGCTTGGGCTTAATCGCTCAAACAGGCTTTTTTTATTGGATGGAACTACTTCCCAATGGCCTACCAATCCTTCAACCTTTGAAATTTTGATATAATAGGCATATATTCTCAAACAGGAGCATGTGTTTACCCACACACGAGCTTTGTACGATTTGGAGGCACACAGCATGGATTACGTAGAAATTGGTCAGGTTGTTTCCGGGTTCCGGGAACGTATGACCAAGCTGGCACTTTTTGATCCTCTCTATGAGCTTCAACGAAAGCGCCAAACGGATCGTCAAAATAAACCGATAGATTTCATGGAGCTTGGGCTGTTGACGCTGCTTTACTTTTTTGAGCAGAAGTTGATGCGAAACAATAAGGCGGGTGTAAAAGACTTAGCCGAGTTTCTTTTGAAAGTGACGGGGATCTTCATCGATTTGGACGATGTCGAATTTGAGGATCTGGCAAGGCAGATCACGCAAGTTTTTCGTCCGACGACAGGGAAGAAACGGGATTTTACCTTTATGAATTGGGAATCCGGTCAGACGGAGCATATTTATATATCGATTCTGAAAGCGAATGCCTTCGATTTAAAAACGAATACGCAGTACTACACGCTCGACGAAGATGGGTTGGAGCTTATTTTTGCGACCAAGGAATTTTATACAGAATTCCAATTGTCGATTCATCAGCTGGTGCTGCGCAAGCAGTTGGAAAAAGGCGAGTTCGAAGGCGCTTTGCGGCAAATTAATGAGATGCGGATCGATGTGGAAGCGTTGCAGGAGCGGATGGTTAAGCTGGAGCATGAGTTGAAAAGAAATATCGTGTCGGAAGAAACATTCGGACGTTATAAAGGTCTGCTGGAAGATATTTATCTGCGCTTGCAGATGGAGAATGAAGAGTTCGAAGAACTGCGTCAATTTGTGAAGGAGACCAAGGATCGCGTTCAGGCACAGACGGTTAGGCAAGCTGATCAGCGGCCTTATGAGTTGATTTTACGCATATCCAACGAACTGGAGAAGGTTCATGGCGAGCATTCGGATCTATTTCATCAGAGTATGGTGTTAAAATCACATGCACTTGGCGCAGCGCAAGAATCCTTATATTATACCGGGTTGGATTCCTTTAATTTTGATCAGGATATTGCTTCGCTTATATTTAGTACGCCATTGCCTTTGGAGACGATGAAAGGTGTGCTGGCCCCGTTCTTACCGGTTCAAGAGACGAAGATGTGGTCGCTTTTAACCGTGTGGGCTGAGCAAAATATGCTGGAAGACGGCAGCGGACAAGAGCGGGATGACAAGTTTCTGGAACTTGGCGGAGACAGCGACGAATACCGGTACCAGACGATGCAGAAAAAGTTGTACAAGATTCTGATGGAGCAGCTGCTGCAAAAGATGGAAGAACAGGGCCAAGTTGAATTGAAACCGTTCATTCAGCTGTTCGAAGAGAGCGAGCATGCAAATCTGCTGGGTGAGAGAGCTTTCTACGATTTTTGGATCTATCTGCATCAAAGAAGTCCCCTTAGGGCGGATGATAGGGATAAGCATCAGAATGAAGAGCCGGGGACATTGCTGGAAGATATGTATATGCTTCTGGGAAGCCGCTGTCTGGTCATCATTGAGCAAGAGGATATTATTAAGGTAAACGATAGGTTTAGCATTCAGAATATGTTGATTTCGTGGGGAGAACAGGATGACAATTGGACTTGAGAATGGGACAGTAATGAGAGCTTTTCGCATCTATACCTTGCTCGCTCGTGATAACGCGGTTGGCAAACAATGGCTCCAAGAATACATGGCGGACGATGTGGTGCGAGGGCTTGTGGATCAATTCGCGCGAGAAGTCGATTGTGTAACGGTTATTGCAGGCGAACAGCTGTATATGATTCCGGAGACACGGCTATCGCCTTTTCATATGAACAACGAAGTGATTAAACGCAACTATCTGCGGGCGAATGCCGTGAATGCGGATCTCTATCTGATGTATGTCAGCATCATCGTGTTGATTGGAGCCTTTTACGACAGCTACCAAACGATGGAGCCTACGAGAAGTTTTATCGGAATTGAAGAGTGGACGGAGCTTGTGAATGAGCGAATAGCGTTATTGAAGACGCATCCTGAAGCTGAATTAAGAGAGATGGAGCAGGAGTTTTCCTATAATTGGACGGCCTTGATTGAAAAGTGGAGTGCCATGGACGATATCAAGGAAACAGCTGCGAGGCAAAGCGGGAATACGATTAGCCGGGTTAGCTTTATGGACTCTGTCCGCAAGTTTCTGGTCGCGCAAGAGTTAGTGATCGATATTGGTAATCAAGAGATTACGTTAACCGAAAAGGCCAAAGTGGTTGTTCAGCGATATTTTATGGAGCTGGAATATAACCGCGGCATTTTGGAGTTTTTATATCAAAGCGATGCGTTTGAGGAGGAGGGAAGCGAACATGCCAGCCATCTCTAAAATACGTTTTACGAATGTGGTCTATGAGGATGGAAATAAGCGTTACAACGACGAATTGTTTCATTTTGATGGGCATAATGGCGCGATCCTTCTGGAAAATGGAGGGGGCAAGACGGTTTTTATCCAGTCTGCTATTCAAGCCATACTACCGCATGCGGAACTTGCCGGACGTAAAATGAAGGATACGTTAAGTCTCGAAAACGGTCCTGCGCATATCGCGATCGAGTGGATTCTGAGTGAGCGGCCACGGAGATATGTGGTCACTTGCGTTAGTTTGTTTCTGACAGCAACAGGGATTGATTCTTATCGGTATGTCTATGATTATCCGGAGCTTGATGCAGATAGCATTGATCGGATACCTTTTGTCAAGGAAAGTGCAGGCAACTTGAGAGCTGCCGATAAAGGCGAAATCCATGATTATTACCACCAGATGACGTCGAAAAGAATGAACGCGAAGCTACCTCCCACGATGAAAGAGTACAAGAAAGTATTGGAAAACGATTATCACATTATCGCATCAGAGTGGGATCGAATTGCGAAGATCAATAGCTCAGAGGGCGGAGTAGAGAGCTTTTTTGATGAATGTAAAACGACGAGCCAGTTGTTCGATCGCTTGTTGATCCCAACGGTAGAAGATGCAATGGCAGGATATGAACAAGGCGAGTTCGCGAATAATTTTGAAATGCACAGGGACAGCTTCAAAAAATATAAAGAGTTAAAAGAGAAAATCGAAGAAAATAAGAAAATCCTCGTTGAATTGGATGGCTATGTGCTTCATTTTGCCAAAATGGATGCTAAACAGATGGCTTATGCAGCTGCCCAGGCTGAAACGAAGGCCTATTGGTTATTAGTGAATGAGCAGAAAAATGAGGAAACCACTAAGCTTTCACAATGGCACCGTCATATGTCAGAATGCGATCAGCAGTTGCAGTTATTGGCTCGGAAGAAAGAATCCCTTCAGATTGCCAAGCAAAAGCAGGAGCAATCCGCTTTGGAAACAAAGCTGAGATTGGTCGAGGAAGACGTTGAGCGGAAAGAGACGCAAGTACGAAGTGCTAAGCAGCACTACTACTCTCTGCGTTTAGCCGACTACAAGCAGCAGTGGACCTCTGCAGAAGAGCGCATGAATTATTTGCAGCGCGAACTTGATCAGTTCGGTAATACCCAAGAAGAAGGGGATCTTCGGGAAGCATGGATCAATAATAGTGGGCAAATTCGCAGTTTTTACAGCAAGATAGAGCAAGAGTGGCAGGTGGAAGAAGAGAAACTCAGGCAGGAATTAGATGCTCATCAGAATAGGACGGCCTTAGAGGAAACGATTTTGAGAGATCTATCGAGCGAACTTGAGGAATTGAACAAGCAGCTCATTGAACATAGATCCATTGTGCAGGCTCGTGAGAAAGATAGGGACGTTCTTAGGATCAATGTTTTGGCAAATCCAGCAGTCGAGAGCATGGAAGGCAGTATGCCGGATTGGATTCAGCGTTATCAGAAGTTGGATGATAGCAACGTGCACCTTGTGCAGAAGAACAAGGAGTTGGCATTCGGTAAAGAGGAAAGCGGGAGAGAACTGGAACGAGTTAGTGAACAGCTCAAGATCGCCTATGTGGAACGCGTCAGCTCTGAGCAAAATCTCGAAGCATTCAAAAAAGAGCATCAATCTATGCTTTCTGAAATCGCTGCTTACAGGTCTTCATGGGGGAGACTCTCATCCGTTTATGAGAAGCAGAGTTCGATTGAAGAACGGCTTAGGGAGGATTTGGAAAAGCTGCACCTGGAAAAGGAAGCTTACTTGTTGAAAGAGCGTCTGGCTTTCCGTTATATCGATGATTATAGCTACCAACATGCCTTTTTTGCTGATGTCTATGTGGCAGGATTGGTGGAAAAATGGCGTAATCAATTCGCGTTATTGGAGACAGGCATTCAATATTTGCAGGGCTTAGACCTAACCGAGCGGGCAATGACACATCCTCTTTGGTCAGTGACTTTGATTACGACAGAAGAAGAGGTTGGGTTATTAACGAGCAAGCTGCGGCAGTATGCGGAGGATATGCAGTTCCCGATTCAAGTCATCTCATCGCAAGAAGCATCGCGTCTAGCCAATATGGATACGCCGATAGCTGTGCAAGAAAAAGCTTGGGTTGAACCGATGCATTGGCGTGAAAATGCGGATGTCGAGGAATTTGTGAGCTGGAAACAAACGATATCTCAAAAAGGTGAAGAGGTTCTGACAGCACGTAGAGTAAAGGAAAGTGAATTGCAGCGTACTTCTGATTTACAAACTTCTTTCAGTCGATTCATTGCTTCATACCCGCTTGAGGTCGTACAAGAAATGGAAAGGCAAGTTGGACTTAAGCGCGAACAAGTGCGTGAATTAGAGAACCAAGAGGATTCAATCAGGAAATCGGTGCGACTGGCTGAGCAAACGATTCAGCAGCACAGTAACATCATGGACGAGCAAAAAGGTGAAATGGTCCAGCTTCAGCAATGGATTGAAAAAGGACGGACATATGTTGAGCTGGGGAAAGAAATCTCCGCATTGAACGGGGCCATCGATCAGCTTGCTGAACAGGCAGAAGATCAGCAAAGCAAGTTGGATAGCAGGCAGCGCTCTATGGAGCAAGTGAAGCTGCAGTTCGAATCCGTGAAAAGCAGAATGAACTATTTGAGAACCGAAAAATCAAGTCTTCAAAATCAAGATCTGTATATGGAAACTGTTGATGTGCAGCCGATTGAAGCGAATCATAGCATAGAGTGGTTGAAAACTGAACGGAAGGATTTAAATCTCAAGTTAAATCGCATATCCCAAGGGCGTCAGCAGCTTGAAGCGGAGTGGAATCATGCAAAGACTAGCAGAACAACGTTGGAGAAGGAGATGAATAAGCTTCGACTCGAACAAGCGGACTTGGATTTGAATGAGGATCTTGCGTTTTCTGTGACCGGTGAAGAACAGATGTCGCAGCTGTTATCGGAGCTCAAGGACTATGAATCTCGGATGTCTCGTGACAAAGAAGAATTTACGCGAGTTGAGAAGCAATTTGATGCACTAGCGACGACTATTAAACTACTCATTGAGCAGTATGGCACTGCGCATTCGGGTGAGCTACCTATAGCCTTCACGGAGTCTCTGACTGTGGTGCAAGAGCAAGTCCAAAGCGAAGATACACGCCTGCAGCAGCAGAAGACTGGATTACAGCAGCAGCATACACAAATTCAGGCCCAATTAGGTAAAATAGAAGACGTTATCCAATACTTAAATCAATATAAAATCATGCATGGTTTTGAAAATCCGCTCATTCAGGCGTCATTTATCACGCAAGAGCTGAAAGCCGAGTTTCCGAATGACAGAATGAAACTGGTCCGAAAATCCGTGACTTTGCTATCCGCCGTTATGAAGGAACTGGAAGCAGAAGAGACATCGGTAAAAAAAGCGAGAGTTCATTTTATCGATTTTTGCAGGAAACAAATCAAAGATATCAAAATGAGAGACATGGCCGAGCAAGGTGTCGAGAAAAAAGACAACTATCAGGAGCTAACGCAATTTCAACAGAAAATGCACAGCCGGATTGAACGTGTCAACCATGTTGCAGAAGAAACGATGCGCACCCATAATCAGCAGCTAGAGCAGTATATTATTCATGTGCACAGCCATATAAAGCTGATTGCTTCTGAACTTCGAGATATCCCTAATAAAACCAGAGTAAAGGTTGAGGACCAGTGGAAGCACATTTACTCGTTCCAAATTCCTGAATGGGATGAGCTGGAGGCCAAGGACCATCTGCGCAAGCATCTGGAATGGATATTGGCCGAACTTGAAAAGGGACACTACCGCGATGACAACGGGCAGGAAGTGAAATCTACCGTTCGTAAGGAGATCGAAAAATGGCTGGATACCAAGCAGCTATTGCACATTGTTTTGCAAGAAAGGCCGATGAAAGTATCCTGCCGCAAAGTAACCAATGAGAATAACGTAACGAAGGCTTCCTTCTCCTGGGAGCAATCTAATAATTGGTCTGGCGGGGAAAAATGGAGCAAGAATATGACCTTATTCTTGGGTTTACTCAACTATGTCGCCGAAAAACGTCAACATATTCAAGCGAATATGAAAAGGCATCGTACCGTAATCCTAGATAATCCTTTCGGGAAAGCGTCGAGCGATCATGTCTTGAGTCCTGTCTTTTTTATAGCCGAGCAGCTCGGCTTTCAGATCATAGCGCTCACAGCGCATGCGGAAGGCAAGTTTCTTAAAGACTATTTCCCTGTCGTCTTTAGCTGCAGACTTAGACAAGCGGCTAATGGAAGCAAGCTAGTCATGACCAAAGAAAAGGAAATTAATCAGGCTTATTTCCGTGATTATGCGCCGATTTCACTTGAAAGATTAGGTGATGTGAAGCAGATGGAGTTATTCATATAGCGGCGTAAGTGGATAAAGATGCAAAGCTTTCCTGGTGAAGAGTAAAATAAACCTTAAGTAAGTCTGCCCTATCTCCCGTAGTTATGCATCGGAGATGAGGCAGACTTTTTTGTTACTTCTGCAATACCCTTGGAACCGTAGGTATCCATCATTGCAATAATTAGCGCAGATCGAGGGATATTTTTCCTTGAAAAACGGACTCGATGCTTGACAAACAATTAGTTGAGATACTAAACTAAAATCATGAATAATAAAAATGTCTCTCCGTCACATAGCAGGAATAGAGGAAGCCGTAATCTTGGAAGATTGATCATGCAGCTCAGGCGGCTCGAACGCCATCCTCAAACCTTTGGAAACGCGGGGACCTTGACTCCGAGTGAAATTCACACGATCGAGGCGATCGGTTTCGAGGGTGCCGTATTAATGAGTGAGATCGCCGCCCGCCTAGGCGTTACGAAAGGCGCGGTAACACAGCTTATCGTCCGCTTGGAAGCTAAAGACTTGGTTACGCGTGCGCCGCATCCACATGATTCAAGAGGGATTGTAATGTCACTTACCGAGAAAGGGAAGGAAGCTTTCACAGCACACGAAGAAGTGCATGTCGATTTTTACGATCAGCTTCGTACTCAGGTAAGCGAGCAGGAGATCGAAATATTCGAGAAATGCATTGAAAAATTAAACGAGTTTTTACAGAGATAATTTTTTTTGGCTATTTAGTTTAGTAACTATACCATATAGGATGGTTAGGGGATGAAGCATCATGAATTTATCCGGTATTCCGGAGCAAAGGCAGCGATTTTTGATGATGATTTCGATTTGCGCGGGGGCGTTTATATCCCATACCGAAGGAAAAAAGAGGGCGGGCTCTTGGTATTGTAAGCACCGCTGTAGCCCTTGGCGGCATGACCGGGCCGTTTGCGGGCGGTTTGATCGCGGAGTGGTTTAGTTGGCAGTGGTTGTTTTTGGTTCATGTTCCCGTCGCAGTCGTTGCCACATGGATGGCTTTACGCTACATTCCCGCACGCGAACAAGAATACCGTTCTGAACCTCTCGATAGTGTTGGAGCGTTTCTGTTTATCATTGTGATTGGCTCCGTTATTTTAGGACTAACGGATGGCAACACATGGGGCTGGCGATCGACAGAAATCATTTCTATATTCTCTGTTGCTCTCGTGGCTTTGTTAGGGCTCCTTCTATGGGAATTACATCAAAAAACACCCTTTTTACCGATTAAGGCGTTGGCTATTCCCGCTGTGTCAGGGGGGTTGATCATAAGCTGTACTTCTTTTGTGCTAGCTAATACGGTTCTGGTCGTCATGCCATTTTATTTATCCGGCCTGTCCGGCATCTCTCCACTGTCCGTCGGATTTATCATGACCGCGTATCCGCTCCTTTTGGCTTTTGCAGGTCCGGTTGCGGGTCATATGTCCGATCGTTTTAGTTCCAGAGTTTTTATGTTCTTGGGATTATGCGGGATGGGAGTCGGACTTATGGTTTTTTCTATTGGTTTCGGCCAGTTGCCGCTGGTATGGATTATTCTTGTGATGGCACTGATGGGGATGGGAATGGGGTTTGTTGCGTCCCCGAATAACAGTTTTATTATGCAGCATGCTCCTAAGGAGCATGTCGGATCCATAGGAGGGATGATCGCTTTAACACGCAACCTGGGCATGGTTTTAGGGGCGGCGCTGGGACTTGCAAGTAAACAATTCAGTTAATAGGAGAGATCGTTATGAAGAATGATATTGTGGTGGTTGGCGGATATGGTCATGTAGGAAAAATGATCTGCAGGGATCTGGGTGAGTTATATCCAGGTAAGGTTTATGCGGCGGGAAGAAGCTTTAGCCGTGCTGAGCAATTCAGCAGCATAACCAATGGGAAGGTAAGGCCTTTACAGTTAAATATCAAGGAGGCGGTTGATCCAGACATTTTGAAAGACGTCAAGCTGGTCGTGATGTGTCTGGATCAGGCGGATACTGAATTTGTTCGGACTTGTTTCAAAAGCGGGATTCATTATGTGGATGTTTCTGCGAACGATTCGTTTCTATCGCAATTGGAAGGATTGCATGCGGAAGCCGCCGCAAGTCATGCAACGGCCGTGCTGAGTATTGGACTCGCTCCGGGGCTGACAAACTTGCTGGCTCTTCGTGCCAAACAATTAATGGATCAGACGAATGTCATAGACATTTTCATTATGTTGGGAATGGGAGATCAGCATGGACAAGCCGCTATCGAATGGACCGTTGATAACCTAAGCACGGATTTTGGTGTGGTAAAGGATGGAAGCAGGGATGTCGTATCTAGCTTCACGGACGGCAAAAAAACGGATTTTGGATCAGAGTTGGGTCGTAGAAAGGCGTATCGGTTCAATTTTTCTGACCAGCATGCGCTTACGCGAACGCTTAATGTACCATTTATTTCCACGCGTCTCTGTTTCGATTCGAATGCGGTGACGGGTTTGCTGGCGTGGCTGAGAGCATTGGGCATGTTCCGTTTATTGAAGTTAAAGACGATTCGTAAAGCCGCGATTCAATTGTTCGGTAAGATGCGATTCGGAAAAGAGATGTTTGCCGTAAAAGTCGATGCATGGGGAAAAAGGGGGCAGGAAGATGTGTTGGTTGAGAGCTTTTTACAGGGAATAAACGAGGCCAAGATTACCGCAAAGGTGGCCGCTTCTGTGGCGGATAGGGTGTACAACTCAGCGTTATTACATGGCGTATATCATATTCATCAGTTATTTGAATTGGAGAGCCTATTTCCTTCCTTTCCTCCAGAGGCCACAATTGAAACCCGGATCAACGGCAAGACGATTTATTGATTTCTCACTTGTACATGCCTGTGCTACGTGAGGTGGGCTAGTAATGACCAAAGAAAAAGAAAGTACGTGAAACAAAATCCCAAACCAAATGTCAGTGGTTGGGATTTTGTTTATGAGAGCCAGATGTTAACTATGCATTGCAGCAGCACTTCTTATATTTCTTACCGCTGCCGCAAGGACAAGGGTCGTTACGTCCTATGTTATCCATCTTCTTGAGGGGGGCTAATATGGGTACTGGACTTTTATTCGAAAATTGTCGATTTATCTCATTTGTTCGTTTGGCTCGTCTTTTATTCTCTTCTTCTAGCTCTAGCTTCCAGATATTCCTCTGAGGCAGCAGAGCGTCAGACATTATACAATGGGCATAAAGCGTTTCCTTGAGATTCAGGAGTCCGCTGTCATAGCCATTCTCTACGAGTTCTTGCACCAAGGGAATACTTATAGTGGAGCCTAACTCGCACAGTCCGTCGGCCAGTATAGTGGCATTAGTGATATCATCTTCGTTGGGCAGCAGCGCAAGCAGTGCTTTCTCAGAAGCGGGCAGCTTAATTTTCCCGAACACACCCGATGCAAAGAGGCTATAGTATTCCTCGGATGCTGCAGCGTATTTTTCAACTAATGTCGTAATGACAGATTCGGTGCCAATCCGAACAAGGGCCTTCACAGCAGTTTCCGGCAGAACATCATCTTCAGCTCCCACTAAGCTGCATAGTAGCGGAATTGCCGTTTCCAGCTGCATTTCACCCGCCAATTGCGTGTAAAAGATCGTTTTGTAACCAAAATCGTCCGGGTTGTAGGAATCGAGTACATGCAAAATGTAGTCAGGCGATACGCTCTTTCGATGTGCGAGTTCATGTATCAGTTGGTCGCAATAAAATGTATCAATGTCGTTAAAGTATTTGCCATAAGCTTCTTTAATGAAATGTTCGAATGCATCGAAGAGAGCATCATTTTCCAAATTAGTAATATTCATTCTGGTTTGTATCCGTTTATTCAAGTCCTCAGAGTGAGCCAGAACATCCAGATAAGGTTCAAGGAGAGACAGATCGCTATGAATGAGAATATTAACTAAATGAAATTTGGTGTTGGCATCCATATCTTTTGCTTGAAGAAGCTCCATGATCTCGGATATCGTTTCCTTGGATTGAGTGAATAAGCGGGCTTCGAACAGGTGGAAGGTCTCACCCTTCTGAACTTGTTTAAGCCTTTGAAGGACTAGCGGCATAAGTGTAGCATCATTCAAATATAAATTGCTGTTGGAAAAATAATTGATCGCTGCGTGGCTAACGACTAGCTCTGGGTGTAAAATAAACGGTTTAATCTGATTAGGTGTGAGCACGGAGAACAACAACCTCTCTATTCTAGTTTTGCTATATTAAAATATTGACTATAATTAATAATACAATATTAGAATGAGTTTGAAAAAAATTATTGGATAAAGTGGGTAAATCCTATATAAGTATGGCGAGGAGGATCAGTTGTTTATGGCCACATTGAATCATAAGAAAAAGCAGATGAAACCGGAGTTGGAAGCTAGTTTAAAAGAAGAGGAAATCCGTCAAATCCTTCACGCGGCAGATAGTTTGATCGGTAGTGGAGGAAGGAGTATGTTGGCCAAAATTTTAAAGGGCTCACGCGATAAAAAGCTGTTGGAGCTGGAATTGAACACGAATGTGGCGTATGGCTACTATGGTTACCTGACTCTGGAGCAAATTACAGAACGAGTCGATTGGATGATCAAGAATGATTTTCTTGAATTACAGTACAACCGAGATATGCCCCTGCTTATTTTCACAGAAAAAGGATGGCTGATCCAGTGTGATCAGTTGACTGACCTGCTGCTGCATCAATGGAGCCAGTGGATTGAAGCTGGAATTGGCGATATAGATATGTCCTATCTGAAAGATCGCAACCGAGGCATGATTCTGCTTTTTTTACAGAAAGTTGCGGGCACTTCGGATGAACGCTTCATTCCACTGCTCAAGCAATGGCAGCTTGTCGATTATCAGAAGGTGAAGAAAGCGATAATGGATGTCATTGCTCATCTTCAAAATAAGGGGGAGAGTCGCTTAGTTTTAGAAGGTGCAGCACCTCAAATGGAAACTACCTCCGATCTGTTCCATCAACCGCGCGAAGCGGAACGACTTAAATGCTGGGAATGCGGAAAACGTTTTGAATGGACGGTAGAGGAACAGGATCTTTTCCGCATGGGTGGCTGGGATCCACCAAAACGTTGTTCTTCTTGCCGGGATGAACGCCGTAGGCAAAGAGAAGGCTTCACATGGAATGATTTTGATTAAGCCCATCCTGTTATCGTGTTCAATTGGCACGGGTGGAATTGCGAGAATAGGTGCGTGAAATATGATTACGACATAAAAACTGATTGAGTTGATCTCGAGCAGTTTTTTATGTTTATTTTTTACATGAACCAATTAATATCTTAGACTGTAACTTCTTAATCATTTTGTGCAAATGATGGTCATTACATGAATGGTAAGGAAGCCGATCCTGGGAATATAATAATAGAACGAGAGGATGAAATCATTATTTATTTCATTAGAGGAGAGGTGTTCACTTGAACCAATTTGGACATATAGGTCATCCTTCAATTCGCCCTATTCCGATACGAGATCGTTGGTGCGTGCACAGCTATTATACATTATCCCCCTATGCACCTGACGGGTCAGGTCGTATTCTGTTAGCGGGCGGTGATTTGGAGAAGAACACTGGAGAGGTATTAGTCGTTTCTCCGAAGGGAGAAGTGTTGGATCGTTTTGGACAAACTGAACTCCACTCTGGGTTCTTTCATACGGGTCTATGGCAATCTTGGAGCCCGGATGGAAAATATGTCTATTACCAAAGTGGAACCTTCAATCGACCGCGAATTATTAAGCGCGAATTAAGTACAGGAAAAGAGTTGACAATGGAAGGCGATATGGAAGGAGCGCCCCCATTCGGCGAGCCAATTATTTCCGGCTTAATGGGGATGCTGTATGCCGCTGGCTACGGATATGACCGATTTCAACCCGAGCTGTCCCCTATCCCTTTCCAGCAGCGGGGAGAGCATGGATTGTTCCGATACTCGTTTGATCCGAACAAGACGGAGCTAGCCCTAAGTACAGCGGAAATATTGGAACGGCATCCACATCGCGATCGTCTGCTTCAAAGCGATCAAGAGGTCAAACAGCGGCTGGGAAGCACGGAAGGCTTAACGTTGATGAGCTATTGCGTTCGGTGGAATTCGGATGGCAGTCGGCTGCTATTCTACTTTGGGAACCATTGCGTGGACAAAAGCAGAGGAGAGCCTAGATTGGCATACGTATTTACGGCAGACAAAGATCTGAAGGAACTGCATCTTGCCGTTGATCTAAGCTATGGGAAGCAAGGTGTTCACTGGTTTTGGCATCCAGACGGAGAGCACTTGATCGGATATGGACCGGATCCGGAAGACATGGCTCGTTTATGTCTGGCGCAAGTTCGTTACGACGGGAGCTGTTACAGAAGAATCAGTAAACATTGCAGCGGGGGGCATCCAAGTATCTCGCCATCGGATCATAATCTGCTCGTAACGGATACAGGAACAATACCAGGAGAGGTTTTATTCATTGATGTACGAACGGATCAGGTCATCCAAAGCTTATTCCTTCCTCGTGTATTCGGGGAGACGGAACCAAGCGGCAGGAATCCTTATCGTGTATGCCATCATCCCGTGTTCTCCCCGGACGGCCAAAAGATAATTGTAAATACACTTCCTAATCAGTATGCGATTGTATGCGAGATTGATATCGCAGAGGTGTTGAAATGAGCTTTTGGACGATTTTGGATGGAGCATACAGCATGCCGGGGAGGCAAACATGGGGTCGGAGATTGGCTTGCAGATTCGGATACTGGCTGGCATCGCGTCACCCGAGGTCAGATATACACCCGACATGCTTGATTAGCCCCGAAGCGAGAATTTGCCCGCGCGACGGAGCGATTGAGATCGGTGAACATTCCACAGTCGCCCTAGGTGTATTGCTGCAGGGGAATGTGACTGTTGGGAAATACTGTTCGATACAGGCCTATTCTAATATCGTAGGATATGGATCTTCTCAAGATATGAGCGGTCGAATCAATATTGGAGATTATGTGCGCATTGCTTCACATGCCATCATCATCGCAGGCAACCACCGATTCGATGAAGTGGATAATCCGATTTACAATCAAGGGGTTGAATTTGCCCCGATTACAATTGAGGACGATGTTTGGATCGCCGGAAGGGTAAACATTACCGCTGGAGTTACGATCGGCAAAGGCTCAGTCATCGGAGGGGGTTCTGTTGTGACGCGGGATATACCTCCTTACAGTATTGCCGTTGGAGTACCCGCCAAGGTTATTAAACGAAGAATAGCTAATGATTAAATCAAAGTGCAGTCTCACTAATCAGGGAGGCTGCATTTCACTTTATATGGAGACAAAATACCTGATTAGCACTGCGTTTGTGCAGGAAGTCATCAAATGAATATCGACGGATACGGGGAAAAAGCCATATGGTTGCTGTATGGAGCGATACCATTAGGTTATAAACGAAAGGCTGATGCGCGAAATGAAACAGTTGTTGTTACGTCCCCGTACTTTTCATGTAAATCTGCAAAAAAGCTATCTGGTCAGCAAGCTGATACGAGACCGATGGTTGTATTTCATGCTGCTTCCCGGTGTGTTTTACTTTCTCTTATTTAAATACGTACCTATGGCCGGAATCGTGATTGCTTTTCAGGAATACTCTCCTTTCAAAGGAATTACAGGCAGTAAATGGATCGGCTTGGAACATTTTCACTTACTTTTTGGCGATCCTGTCTTTTGGATGCTGCTGAAGAACACATTGACGCTCTCTTTGTTAAACATCGTTTTCGCTTTTCCGCTGCCGATTATTGTGGCGCTGATGCTTAATGAGATGAAGAATGTTGCGTACAAACGGCTTGTGCAAACCTTGATTTATATTCCGCATTTTATGTCTTGGGTTATCGTAATTGGCATGTTTTTCGTATTGTTTGAATCGCAGAACGGAATTGTCCAAAACTTGGCCGCAGCGGCCGGATTTGAAAAGTTCAGCTTTATGTTAAATTCGGACTGGTTTCGACCCATCTACATCTTGCAAAACATCTGGAAAGAATGCGGCTGGGGTACGATTATCTACTTGGCGGCACTCGCGGGCATCGATCCTCAAATGTACGAAGCTGCACGTATCGACGGAGCGAACCGGATGCACCAAATGTGGCACATAACACTGCCCTCCATCCGCAGCACGATTATCATATTGTTGATTCTTCGATTGGGCGACATTATGGATCTCAGTTTCGATCATGTGTTTCTTTTGCTGAACACAATGAATCGGGAAGTCGCTGAAGTTTTTGACACATACGTTTACAATGCTGGGATCGTGAAGGGGCAATTCAGCTTCAGCACCGCAGTAGGTTTGTTTAAATCGGGAGTAGGTTTGATCCTGATTATTGTGGCCAACTACTTGTCAAAAAAGCTGGGAGAGGAAGGGATTTTTTGATGAGAAGGGAAACATCGCTTGCTGGGCGGATTTTCGATGCTTTCAATTATGCCTGTTTGACACTGTTTGCTCTAGTGACTGTGCTGCCGTTTGTGAATATTGTCGCCTCTTCATTCGCTTCTGAGCAGGAAGTACTTTCAAGGGAATTTATCCTGTTTCCGACGGACTTTTCACTTGACGCGTATCGGTATATTTTTTCGACGAACACGCTGCTTCGAAGTTTGCTGGTAACTGTTTATATCACGATCATGGGTACTTTCATCAACATCGTCTGTACCTCAATCATGGCTTATCCGCTCTCGCGTAAAGATATGATCGGAAGACGTTGGGTCATGGGGATGGTTTTGTTTACGATGCTTTTTGGCGGCGGGCTCATTCCCAATTACCTATTGGTTAAGCAACTTGGCATGCTTAATTCCTTGTGGTCTGTCATGATCCCAGGAGCCATCGGGGCGTTTGCTTTGATCATCATCAAAAATTTTTTTCAACAAATGCCAGAAGGTATTGAAGAATCGGCTAAAATTGACGGCTGCAACGATTTGGCCATTTTGTTCCGCATTGTTTTGCCCCTATCCATGCCTGTAATCGCTACGTTCTCCCTCTTTTTTGCCGTAGGGCATTGGAATACGTTTATGAGCGCAGTCATCTATATAAACGATTCGGCCAAATGGCCGATTCAAGTGCTCCTGCGATCCATCGTCATTATGTCGAACAGCCAGTTCGGCGACATGGGCAGCGTAACCGACGGCGAGAATATGGTGATACCTCCGGAAACGGTGAAAATGGCGGTCATAACTGTGGCTACCGTTCCAATCCTGCTTGTATATCCATTCCTGCAGAAGCATTTCGCAAAGGGGGTGTTGTTGGGTTCGGTAAAAGGATAAAGTTCAATTTACCCATAATTGCTTATTCCAAGGAGGTCGAAGAACAGATGAATCAGATAAGGAAATCATTCAGGCAGGCAATCACGTCTATCAGTCTTGTGACTTTATTGGCGGGACTGCTCGCAGGCTGCGCCGGGAAAACCCCGGACGAACAAACCGACGATGTAGAGATAGCTTCCGAGCCGACGGCTATCAGCATGATGAACGTCTATTTCTCCGGAGATGCTCCGAATATGAATAACAACGAATATATGAAGTCGATTGAAGATTATACGAACACGAAACTGGATTTTACTTGGGTACCGAATTCAGCTTATGCTGACAAGTTTACCGTGACACTCGCATCGGGGCAATTGCCGAAAGCGCTGCTTGTTTTAAATGCCAAGACCCCAGCATTCATTAGTGCTGTACGTGATGGCGCATTTTGGGAAATCGGTCCCTATATCAAACAATTCGCCAATTTGAGCAAAATGAACCAGAGTGTATTCGAAAGTACGGCCGTAGACGGTAAAATTTACGGTCTTTTCCGTCCGCGTCCCTTGGCTGGGATTGGCATTATACTCCGCAAGGATTGGTTGGATAATCTAGGGCTGAAAGAGCCTCAAACGTTGGATGATTTATACCAGGTCATCAAAGCTTTCACTTTGAACGATCCTGATAAAAACGGAAAGAATGATACCTACGGATTTGCTGAAAATAACGTACTTAACGGGTTCGAAAGTTTATTAGTCTATTATGGAGGACCTAACAAATGGGAATTGAAGGACGGTAAGCTTACTCCCTCACATTTAACAAAAGAGTATCTGGACGTTTTAAATTTTTACCGTAGGTTGGTAACAGAGAAGCTGATCAATCCCGATTTTCCATTGATTAGTGAAACACAGAAAAGGGATTTGATAGTTAAAGGCAAAGCCGGAGTAACCTTCAGCTCGATGAATACCGTGACGCTGCTTCAGGATGGCGGTGAGAAAGTGAATCCTAACATTAACCTGGATGTCTTGAGAACCCTCAATGGTCCCAAGGGAGAACGCGCTAGAGGCGATACAGGATACAATGGTTTGTTTTTGTTCCCCAAATCGTCAGTCAAAACCGAAACTGAGCTGAAGAAAATACTAGGATTTTTCGATAAGCTGTCTGATAAAACGATGCAAAATTTGATTGAGTATGGAAAGGAAGGAACCGATTATAAGCTGGAGAACGGCAAAGTCGTTAAGCTTGATACGGCACGAAAAGATTTCCCGCTTTACTTGCCTCAGCTGCGAGTAGATGATGGATCGCTCCTCTATGAGCAGAAAGATATGAAACCGCTGGACGTGAAATGGAAAACACTGACCACGGCGAATGACAAAATTGCGGTGTTGAATCCGACCGCGCCGCTCATTGTGGATCTGCCAAAAACGCAAGACATTTCCAAAATCATTCCCGATGCCAGTACGAAGTATATTTTGGGTGAAAGTGATGAAACAGCCTGGTTGAAAGCGATTGAGCAGTGGCGCAAAGGTGGAGGCGACGAGCAGATTCGATTGATGAATGACGCCTATGAGAAATTGCAAAAGAAGTAGAATTGATTGATATTTCAGCAATTAAGGCATTCGTAGTGGGGGGAATAGTACCATGAAGTGGGTCGGACAAAGCTTTTTAATTAAATTGATCTTGTTTAGCGTTTTGCTGGGTACGTTCCCGGTCATTGCTGTCGGCATGTTCTCATACTTCAACGCAGCGAGCAAAATTCAGGAGATGGCCGTTCACGGCAACAGGCAAATTTTGCTGCAGACAGAGCAAAGAGTGGAACAAACTTTGAAAACGGTGGACACGGCAGTGACCCAATTCATTAGCTCCCCCAATACGAATTCAGCCATAAACGCTTTGCTTCAAAATCACAGCTTCCAAACTTCCCAATGGTTCGGGCAGCTTGTATCCGGGATGCATCATCTGCAAACGTTCGAACTTGGCGTTCACGACGTTTATTTGATTCATTCGGCGAATCAGTGGTTGATTCGCAATGATGGCATTTATTCATTCGACCAACTAGAGCCAGGAGATCGGGAACAGGTGAGGATGTATACTTCTAGAAAGAAACAATCGGAATGGATCCACGATGTTTACATCGTTCCGGATCGTGTGCAAGAGGGTAATGAAAGCGGCGAAAACGCAAGTTCTCAATACAACGGTGGTATTAGCCTCGTCAAGAAACTTGTTTCCGGAAGCGGGACAATCGTAGCGAAAATTTCACGAGATGAGCTGGAGAAGCTGCTTCTGAAAAGCAGTAAGCTTGGAAATGTCATGATGCTAGGCGGCAACTATGAAATGCTTGCTTTTCAAAAAGGCGTGGGGATGGCGCAAGCTATTCAATCGAACTCCTGGATGGATCAGTTGAAGTCTTCATCCGATCGAGAAGGACTTTTTGAAGCGGTAATCAACGGCAATCGCGCTATCGTCAGCTACCGGAAATCAGATTATTACGGTTTCGTGTATGTATCCATCATTTCCATCGATGTGATAACGCGAGAGTCGGATTTCATTAAATGGGTAACCTTTGGAACATGCGCAGTTGTGTTATTGATTATCCTAGTTGCAGCATTTCTGGGTTCACGTCAAATGTATTCACCGATTCGTAAATCCCAGGATTTGATGAGCGCCCAAATTGACAATCAATTAGAGCAGTTGAAGCACTTTTTTATACTCAGGCTCTGTCTCGGGGAAGTCAAGGAAAGCGAAATCAGGAGCAAACTGGCTTTATTTCCCGAGACAGCAGGTTGGAATACGTATGGTGTGGTAGCCGTTCAAATCGATTCTTTCGAAGGCAGCAAGTATACGGAACAGGATCGGGATCTTCTGTCGTTTGCTGTTTGCAATATCGTTAGCGAACTAATTCCCGTTGGGCGGCGGCTAACCCCATTACTTATGGATCAAGCGATTGTTATCATCGCAGGGTATGATGAAACCGATTCAGTTACCTTTAAAAATGACATGTACACTTGGGCAGAAATGATTCAAAACGCCGTCAATCGGTATTTGCAATTGCAAGTGAGCATAGGCGTCAGCAGGTTTTACGGGCACCCTATCGAAACGAGTATCGCCTACAGGCAGAGTCTGGATACTTTAAAATACAGAATTTCCCTTGGCAAGCAGTCAATTATGTTTATCGAGGATGTTTATCCCGGATCCATTGCACCACGACAGATCCCGCCGTTATTGGAAAGCGGGTTGTTCGATGCGATCAAATCCGGAGAATCGGAAACCGCTTACGGACAGCTTGAACGGATGTTGGCTTTCGTAACGGAAGCCGGTCTGTCACCGCTGGAAGTACAAATGTTGCTAATGCGGCTTGTGACGGAAATCATTCGTATGATTCAGGAAGCAGGTTTGTCTGTATCGGCAATTTACGCTGAAAAGCCGTTAATCGATCAACTATTGAAGCTGAGTTCGGTTAAAGAGATCGGACATTGGTTGCGCCATCAAGTGATGCGTCCAGCGCTGGAAAAGCTGGAGCAACAGAAAGAGCATCAATTTCAACAAATATCCCGCGAAGTGATTCAGCTCATCACTGAAGGGTACGATACGGATTTGTCCCTAGAATCATGCGCAATAGCGATCAACTACAACCCACATTATGTCAGCAGAGTATTCCGCCAAGAAACAGGGATGACGTTTAGTGAATATTTGTCGAGGTACCGGTTAGGCATGGCCAAAAAGTGGCTTATCGAGACAGAGATGAAAGTAGGTGAAATCGCGGAAAGATTGAAGTATGCGACAACCACCAATTTTATCCGGCACTTCCGCAAGGCAGAGGCAGTTACACCGGGACAGTTCAGGGAGCAGCAATATAAACCAAGCTCGAAAGGGATGACGTGACGACAAACGAAATTGAGGGTTATAGCAAGACTAAAACCATAAGTGTTCTTGTTCACGAAGAAAAGCAGTCTCTCCTTTATTGGGGAGGCTGCCTTTCACTTTTATGCCATGTGCTTATTTCGCAAAAATGTGCAGCGAAAAAGCTGAACATTTTTGCCGGAAGAGAGAAACGGTGTTAGAAAATGGCTATGTATCAAGGTTTTAATCAGATATGGAGGCAAAAGAGTCACGTAGACGAACGGCTTTAACGTGGGGTAAATTGAAGCTATCAACTTCGAGTCAGAAGGACAGACCAAGGATAGGAGGAGCATTAACCATGAGTAAGGCATCAATTTCGCCAGATTCAATTCTTCATGGCAAAAGAGGAAAGTCGCCAACTAAGTCGCGAATGAAATCGAAACAAATCATGAACATTGTATTTCGTGACCGATTTTTATATCTACTCGCATTGCCAGGCATCTTATTTTTTATCATTTTTAAATATGTTCCCATGTGGGGTTTGGTCATTGCTTTTCAAAATTATTCGCCCTATGCGGGTATTCTGAAGAGCGATTGGGTGGGACTTGAGCATTTTGCGCGGTTTTTCGGTAATGAGGATTTCTATCTTCTGTTGCGTAACACACTAGCAATCAGCACTTTAAATATATTGCTGTTTTTTCCGGCGCCAATCCTCTTTTCCATTATGCTGAATGAAGTTAGGCACATGGTTTTCAAAAGAGTGGTCCAAACGGTCATCTACTTCCCTTATTTCCTGTCTTGGGTCATTATTGCCGGACTCAGCTTTATCATGCTCGGACAGTCGGAAGGCGTGGTCAACGCAATTCTTGTGTTCCTCGGTTTTGACAAAATAGCATTCTTGACTTCTCCTGGATTGTTTTGGATTATGTTAACTCTGCAAACAATTTGGAAAGATGCCGGCTTCGGAACGGTCATATTTCTGGCGGCAATCGCCGGCATTGACCCAACCCTATATGAAGCCGCCAAAATGGATGGGGCAAGCAGATTGAAACAAATTAGGCATGTTACACTCCCAGGAATTCGGAATGTCATTATTGTTCTCTTGATATTAAGGTTGGGAGACGTTATGGATGTAGGATTTGAACAGGTGTTCTTAATGGGCAGCGCGGCTGTTTCGAACGTTTCGGATGTGTTCGATACGTATGTGTACAGAAATGGCATATTAAACGGGGAATTCAGCTACACGGCATCTGTTGGTTTGTTCAAGTCGTTTGTTGGGTTAATTATGGTGGTAGCCGCCAACAAGCTTGCTAAGATGTTTGGCCAAGATGGTCTATATTAACAAAAGGGGGGAGGGAACCATGCATAAACTAACCTTCTCGGAGAAAATATTTGAACGTACGAATATGCTGCTGTTGGTCTTAATTGGAATTGTCTCGATTTTTCCCCTATATTATGTATTCTGTGTTTCATTCACAGACCCTGCTGTCTATTTGAAGGGTGGGCTTATCCTCTATCCGCAAGGCTTTACCTTAGAGAATTACCGATATCTGCTATCTACGCCGCTGTTTCCACGTTCCATGGGCATAAGCGTCTATCTTGCCGTTATAGGCACGGCATTAAGTTTGGTGGTTACTTCGGCACTAGCCTATGCATTGTCCAGAAAGCGCATGCTGGGAAGAAAGTATATACTGCTGCTGATCTTGTTCACAACCTTATTTCAGCCCGGTTTGATTCCGAATTATTTGCTAGTTAAGGACTTGGGCTTGATTAATTCCTTGTGGGCGCTCATTCTTCCCGCGTTAAGCAGCGGTTGGAATGTGTTTCTGATCAAAAGCTTCTTTGATAGCATTCCCTCAAGCTTGGAAGAAGCAGCTGTTATTGACGGATGTAACGATGTTCATGTGTGGTGGCGGATTATTTTACCGCTATCTCTTCCGGCGTTGGCTACTTTCGGACTGTTTTTTGCGATAGGTTATTGGAATGTATTTTTTAATGCGGTTCTTTATATTAATGATTTCCAAAAATGGCCGTTGCAGCTGGTATTAAGGCAGATGTTGATCGATTCCAGTACTTCGGCCGGTGGGGGGGACATTCTCGAGGAAGGGCAAATCATAAACCCGCAATCGATCAAGATGGCGGCCGTCCTTATTGCTACGATCCCCATTCTAATGGTATACCCATTCCTTCAAAAGCATTTTACCAAAGGAGTTTTGGTAGGTTCTGTCAAGGAATGATATCATACAATAAATTGATTTGCCAAAAAGGGAGGAAAAAAATGAAACACCTCGCATCCATTCGAAAGAAGTCGGCCGCACTTCTGGTTTTAACGCTTGCAACAGGTACTCTGTTGGCGGCATGTGGTAAAGAAAGCGGCACACCCGCTACAAGTGGCAGCTCAATGCCAACTGCCAGTGCGAAAGCATTGGAACCACCAACACCCATTAGTATAATGTCTACGTTCTATGGAGCAGAGCCTCCTGGCCCGGATAATGTGGTGATCAAAGAAATCGAGAAACGGACCAATACCAAGCTCACCATTACTTGGGTGTCCCCTAACAGCTATAATGAGAAGGTGAACGTTACCCTCGCATCTGGAGAAATTCCGGACATTACTTTAGTCGGGGATAATTTTGCGCCAAATGTAAGAAGTATGGCCGCTCAAGGCGCCTTTTGGGATTTGGAGAAATATATTAACGACTACCCTAATTTGAAAGCTTACCCGAAGGAAGCCTATGATAATACCCGTTACCAAGATGGTAAAATGTACGCCATTCCACGCGTTCGGGGATTGGAAGCGGGCATGTTGTCCGTACGTAAGGATTGGCTGGATAAGCTGAATCTGAAGGTTCCGCAAACGATGGACGATCTCTATAAAGTGATGGAAGCATTTACAAAGAATGACCCAGACGGAAATGGTAAAGCGGATACGGTTGGATTGGTGGGCAACATTGATTCAGGTGGCTTAAGTTTGGGCAGTTTCAATGGGATTATAAGTACGTTCCAAAACGCCAATGATAGTTGGAAGCTCGACAATAGCGGTAAATTGATCAACATGACAACGGATCCATCGACGAAAGAAGCGATTGCTTGGCTGCGAAAAGCGTATGCTGATGGGTTGATTCACAAGGATTTTGTGACGCTCAAGAATACACAAGCGAGAGAAGTTGTCATGGCAGGCAAAGCAGGCGTTTCCTTTGATGCTGTCTCGACTGGATGGGTTCTTACGGAAGGAATAAGAAAGACGGACCCTAAGGGAGATATGCTTCCTTTAGTTTCATTGATAGGTCCAAGCGGAAATAAATACAATAGTAAAAGCTTGGGCTACAGCGGGGTATTTGTCATTCCGAAGTCTGTCCCTGAGGCTAAATTGAAGAAAATTTTGACTTTTATTGATTACGGCGCTTCCGATGAAGGCTATGAGTTGGGAGCATATGGGTTTAAGGATGTGCATTTCGCCAAGGACGGCGACTTCTATAAACAGACGGAGCAGGCTCAAAAAGATATTGTTTCGACTTCTGCCTTTGGCCAAATTTTCACAAAATACAATAAATATACCTATGCGATTGCTCCCAATATCGCAGCTGATTATTACAATCGAAATAAAGGAATCATTGATGAAATAAGCAAGATCAGTATTTCTAGCCCAGCTACAGGACTCTATTCCGAGACTTGGACCAAATACCGTAATGAATTTTTCAAGAAGACAACAGATCTTCAGGTGAAAATCATTTTGGGATCAGAACCGCTAGAAAGTTGGGATGCCTTTGCGACGAAACTGGCAGCGGATCCGAATTGGGTTAAAGCCATGGAAGAGATGAATGCAGCATATAAGAAGAAAACTGGCAAGTAAAGCAGGTATGGCTAGGGCTTTGTTTAATACTAACATCTAAGAATCTTACTAATGTTACTAGAGGTGGGCAGATCGCCATGAGGAAGCTAAACCTGAATTATTATTATAAAAACTTAATCATTGTATTTATAGTAACCTGTCTTCCCATGGCGATCATTGCTGCTTGTAATTATTTTATTGCTGTTAAACAAATAGAAACGGAAGTGAAGCGAAACCATCAACTGCAGCTTCAGCAAATCTATAACAGTATGGAAAAGCAGTTGTCTCACCTAGAGTTGATCGGCAATCAATGGGGATTTAATCCGATTTTTAACAGCGACTTGCTTAATGGCGATTTGCGCCAGAAACCAGATACGACGAGAGAGTTGCTGGTGTCTTTAAGGATATTGAAGGAAACCAACCCATTGATCGACAATGCGGTGCTGTATTTGCAGAAAGACCAATTATTAATTTCCGATGATGAAGGGATCAATTCAATAACGGAAGAACCAACGAAGCAAACGTTTCAACAACTTTTAACGATGAAGTCTTCCCTTTTCTGGTGGGATCATCCCATCAGCGCACTCAAATATAAAAATAAAGTGAACGTAGCTCTTGTTCACAAAGTTCAGGGACTGGAAGGAGCTCCCTTCGGTACCATTATTCTGTATATCAATAAGAGTCAGCTAGATGATTGGTTATTTCCTCTTAATCCCGATGGGGAAGGAGTCGCCTTCATTCTGAATAAAGACGGCGAGTGGGTAACAAACGGCAGACGTCAAAGTTCGGAGCCTATCGAGTTGGATGAAGCCGTTCGGCAGGAAGTATTAAAACAAGGACGCCAAGAGGGCGATTTTATCTATAATCAGAATGGGGTAAGTTATTCCGTTACAATAGGATTGTTATCACGAAACGGTTGGAAGTATGTAGTGGCTACGCCACTTTCCAAACTAACAGCACCTGTCATTTTGGTTTCTAAGCTTGGCCTTGCTATCAGTTTGATAGGGCTACTGGTTGCTTTTGTCCTTTCCTTGTTGGCATCCCGAAGTATTTACAGGCCGGTTAAGCATTTGGTAGGTATGTTCATGGATAGCGTTGGGGGAGGAACTGCCCCTGTTGAGAAAAATGACGAATTCCAATTCATCGAAGGGAAATGGCGGAAGATGATTCATGAAAGCCGAGAGCTGCACGTGAATCTGGAGCAAAGCCGTCAATCGTTGAAGGAAGGTTTATTGCTGCAATTGATACAGGGACACTTATATTTCTTCTCCGAAGCTGAGCTGAAGGAAAAGATGTCGCTTCACGGCTGGAATGGGGACGATAAGGGCTTTGCTATTATCTTGGTCCGGATGGATGGCATCGCAGATAAGAAAGGGAAGTTTCATGAAGGCGACGAACAGCTTGCAACCTTCTCTGCGGTCAATATTTCACAAGAAATATTGAAGAGCAGTTGTAAGGATGCCGAAGTGATCAATTTCTATGATCTTTCTTTTGCTGTTTTACTTGCTTATCCGTCAGAGCTTCCCAAAGAGCAGGTTAAGAGTGATTTATTCCGCCTGTCTGGAGAATTGATCGATATTCTAACTCGATTTACGCAAATGAGGTTTACCGTAGGTGTAGGAAAGCTTGTATATCTTGCGCAAGATATTCATAAATCATTAGAGGAAGCTAGGGAAGCACTAAGGTTCAGAGACTTAGACAAAAATGAACAGATCTTAGATATGGACAATATACTCCCGTTGGCAGCCAATCATGTTAACTACCCGTTCGACATCGAAAATGCGATCATTCAATCCATGAAAATGGGTGTGCAGAAGGAAGCGGTCAGGCAGTTAGAATATTTCGTTGAAGATTTGAAGCAAAACCAGGGCAAGGAGATGCTATTCCAACAAGGTATGCTGCAGTTGTTAGGAAGCATTCTGCATGCTTTACTGAAATCGGGTGTTTACTCGGCAGCGCTGCATCGCGATGGTAACCTATTTGAACAATTGAGCGCCATTAAAGTCCCGGATGAGATGCTTCGATGGATGCGATCAAGAATCATAGAACCGTATGTCACGGAGCTCTCCAACACACGTGAGAAGATCATGAAGCAGATCGTGAATAAGGTGATTGATGCTATTCATGAGCATTACCATACTCCTATTTCTCTAGAATCCTGCGCGGATGCACATGGGATCACTTCCTACAATTTAAGCAAGGAATTTAAACAATACACGGGGACGAACTTTATCGATTATCTGACGAATATCCGTCTAGAGAAGGCCAAAGAGCTTTTGCGGACAACAGATATGAAAATGAACGATATTGCCGAACGAGTAGGCTATCAGCCGACTTATTTTATTCGGATTTTCAAGAAGGTGGAAGGGACTACTCCTGGTCGTTACAGGGAGATGAAGGTTACACATTTTCCTGTTGATCCATGATAAATTTATAAAATAACGCAAGGGCTGATTGTGAAAATGAGCCAAATGACCTGAGGCAAAGTCTCAGGTTTTTCTTCATATTATAAACTAAAAATTTCGGCGAATAAGATAAAAAATAATTGATTCATTCATGTTGCAACTTGAAATGAAAGTATAGAATAAATCTGTAATTACATATGTTATTCTCACTCCAAAGCGCTTTACTATTGCTGTAATTGCATCAAATTTTAAGAATCTGATTAAAGGAGGTTTTGTAAACGATTACATTTTTGTTTTGATTGAAATGTGGTAAACACTACAATCGTCTTATACTTAGAATGATAGGAGGAGTTAATTAATGAAAAAGAAATTAATAAGCTGTTTTACTGTTGTTTTTTCTTGGGTGATGATTTTCAACATAATGCTTGCTGGTGTAGTTTGGGTCCCAACAAGTGTGCATGCAACAACGCAAGCAACCTATTATGTATCACCTACCGGCAGCGATAGCAACCCAGGTACGAGTTCACAACCATTTATGACCATTGAAAAAGCACGGGATGTAGTACGCACAATAAACAGTAATATGACCGGAGATATTTATGTAAAGTTAAAAACTGGCGTTTATCCGGTAACCAACACGATAGCATTTAATGAAACGGATTCAGGCACGAATGGGTACAACATTTACTATCAGGCTGACACAAACGCAAACCCCATTATTAGTGGTGGACAAAAAATCACAAATTGGACGCTGCACGATGGTGCTAACAATGTCTATAAGGCATCCGTTGGAACATTAAATTTCAGACAGTTGTATGTGAACGGGAAGCCTGCTGTGCGTTCAAGGACTCCCAACACCGGCAAATATAACAAACTCTTGTCATGGGATACAACTAACAAACGGATTCAAATCAATGCTTCCGAATATTCCAGCTGGGGAAACCTTAATCAAGTAGAGATGGTCGTGCAAAAATATTGGGGTAATGATTATTTAAGAATTGGTTCAGCTACAACGGTTGGAAGTGCTGTCTATGTGACACCCCAAAGCACGGAACAAACGCGTGAATTTGTAAATGTAAACCCGCAAAAAGCGAACAATCAGCCCTATCATTTTGAAAACGCTTATGAGTTTATCGATCAAGAAAGTGAATGGTATGTAGACACATCTGCGCAAACCCTCTACTATAAACCGAGAAATGGCGAAAATATGAGCAGCGTGGAAGTTTATGTTCCGACTGTGCAAACGCTGGTTAGTATTCAGGGTTCTGATCTAAACCATTTGGCTAGCAATATCGTATTTGATCACGTTACTTTCCAGCATAGTACATGGATGTTGCCGAGTAGTGAAGGGTATATTGAAATACAGTCCCAGCAGTACTATAACGGACTGCCATATAAGCAGAGACCACCGGCAGCTGTTTATCTGAAAAATGGAAGCAACAACAGTTTTAGCAATTGCACATTTAGTAATATGGGCTCGGTTGCACTTGATGTGCATAGAGGAGAGAGCAATACTTCGATAGTGGGAAACAAATTTAACGATATTGCAGGAAACGGCATTATGATCGGTGTATTTGAAGACAGCGGTACTCATTACAATCCTCCCTATAATCCAACGAACGGCGATGCGGTAACAGGAGCTTTGATCAACAATAACTTCATAACGCGGGTTGGTCAGAGCTACTATGGAGCAGCAGGTATACTCGCAGGATACATTGGGAATTCGGAGATTAGTAATAATGAAGTCGTGGATACGCCGTGGTCGGGAATTAGTGTAGGCTGGGGCTGGAATACCAATCCAAGTCCTTTGCAAAATATTTTGGTGCAAAATAACCACATTTATAATGCTATGAACCTCTTATGTGATGGCGGCGGAATTTATATGGTACATTATCAGCCAGGAACACAGGTCACCAACAATTATATTCATCAATTGTCTTATAGTTTATATTCCCAACTTAATCCTATAGCAGGAATTTATTTGGACATGGGAAGCAAAGGGATGACAGTCGAAAATAATGTTTTGAGCGGTACCAGCAATGGTAACCAAGTGTTTGTACAGACGGGTGTTCCATCTGGAGACAATACCATAGCCAATAACTACACGGATAATGATACTATTGAGAATAGTGCAGGGCTCACATCAAGCTATATCGATGTCAGACGCGGAGTGGATTATAATGCAAGCGTCAGTAAGTCCGCTACAGCTTCTACTTACGATAGTGGCCATCCTCCCTTTTACGCGATCGATGGAACTAATGCGGATTACTGGGGTGTGGGAACTGCCGGGCTTTATCCATGGCATCAAACTGACCTGGGTAAAGCGTATATCATTAACCAGATTCAGCTTTTCTCTAGAGCTGGCACTAGTGCCAATGATTTATACAGGAAAAATTTTGAAGTAAGGGCATCGAACGATCCTACTTTTTCCACCTCTACTTTATTGGACAGTCAAGGGGCTACCGCTTGGCCGGCTGGGGAAGCGTGGATTAAAAACATTGCCGATACCAATGAATACCGCTATATAAGAGTTATAAAAACAGATTCTTCCACTTTCTATTTGAACGAAGTGATCATATTTGGCAGAGAACAATGAGGATTTAGCTGGTTTCAAAATTGATATTTCATTAAGAAGGATCTGGCCATCGGCCAGGTCCTTTCATTTTTTTTGATACATCCTCGGCTTACGAGGACACATATATTCATCGAATAAGACAAAAAATAATTGTTTCATTCATGTTGCTACTTAACGTGAAAGTATAGAATAAATCTATAATTATAGTAGCCTATCTCTGTGATAGGTTCCTTTCCTTGGTTAGTTAGGAGAAACAAATTTTACAAATCTATTTAAGGAGGTTGGTTGTGAACTTGTTGTACGTGTAATGTAATTTCCAATCATGAAAACGCTATCATAATTGTGTTTTCGTAAGATCAAATGGGTTTCGATACATCCAATTAATTAGGAGGTAAAAGATGTTAATAAAAGTAATTAAACATTTGATTCGCTTTGCTGAGCTTACAGTTCTGGCTTTGTTCCTATTTATTATCAATCCTTTTGTCTACAACTCGGTATCAGCAGAAGAAACACAACCACAGAAAATAGTTTATATTTCCCCGAGCGGTTCAGATATGAACGGAAATGGCGAGGAAAACAACCCTTTTCAAACCATTACAAAAGCGCGGGATACAGTTAGAGAATTTATCTCCAATCATCCAATGACTGGAGATATTGTTGTATATCTGCGTGAAGGAACATATTTTCAAAGTACTACGATAACTTTTGGACCGGAGGATTCCGGACAAAACGGCAATAACATTATCTATAAGGCATATCCGGGAGAAACCCCCATCATCAGCGGCGGGCAGCCTATCACCGGATGGCAATTGGTGTCGGAAGGGCTTTACAAGGCCCCGGTCGGTTCTCTTGACTTTCGGCAACTATATATCAATGACACCCGTGGCGTTAGGGCACGTACACCGAATACAGGCAGTTTTTATCGATTAAAATCCTTTGATAATGCCAACAAGACCATTAAAGTGAACAGTTCCGAAGCAGCAGACTTGGCAGGGGGATCGGGCACTGCCGAAATGATCATTCAGACCCATTGGGCGGACCGGCATCTCCTAGTTGATTCCGTCAATGCTGGAGTCACTGAGACAACCATAACGCCCAGGGAGCCCGAAAGAAGCCAGGTTATTGGCAATGAAGCTCCAAAAAGTGAATCTAATCAATCTTATCATTTTGAGAATAAATTAGCCTTTTTGGATAAGGGTGGGGAATGGTTCTTGGACAAAGACAGTCAAGAAGTCTATTATGAGCCTCGTCCGGGCGAGAATATGTTCACTTCCGTCGTTATCGCACCCCAATTGGAAACCATAGTAAAATTCACGGGCACCGTAGATAGCCCCGTGCATCATATTCAATTCCATGACTTGAATTTCGAACATTCCACTTGGCTGAAGCCTAATGATGGCTATGCCGGTGTACAGGCAACTTATTATCAAGTTGGAGGTCTCTGGTATGGCGGTAAGCTTCCTGGAGCGGTACAAATGGAAGCTGCAGGAAATATCCGGTTTGAACGAAATACGTTCAAACATCTTGGTGCAACGGGATTGGACTTGAGCTACGGTAACTTTGATACATCTATTGTAGGCAACATCTTTACCGATATTTCCGGAAACGGCATTGGGGTAGCGAGCAAGCTGTATACACTTACAGCAGCACCGGAAGATCCCCGAGTGGTTGATAAAAGAATTCAAATTCAAAACAACTATATTTCAAAGATTGGTCAGGATTATTATAGCGCCGTGGGCGTTTTCGGAGGCTATGTGGAAGAACTGACGGTCGAGCATAATGATATTACCGATACGCCGTATAGCGGAATGTCGGTAGGCTGGGGCTTTACCAAAACGCCAACGGCATTGAAGAATAACATAATACGGAATAACCACATCTATAATGTCATGAATTTGATGGATGACGGTGGCGGCATTTATACATTGTCTTATCAGCCGGGAACTCAAATCAAAGAAAACTATATTCACGACGTTGTTCGTTCGCCCTGGACAACCGTGAACGCTCCGGATAAAGAATGGTGGCGTAATCTGGGGATTTACCTGGACCATAGCAGTTCAGGAATGACAGTTACGAATAATGTGATTTTGAATACGGAAAGAGTTATCAAAACGAACATCGAACCGTACGGGTCCAATACCTTTATTCGAAATCATAACGACCTTCAGTGGGTAAAGGATCTTTCGGGGATTGAGCCTGCCTATCAGGACATCCGGTTGACGGTGCCGGGAAATCCGCCGCCAGCCGCACCGGATGCTGTGCCGCCGACCCTTTTGGGTGCTTCTTCGGATGAGGCGGGAACAGAGATCTTGCTGAATTTTAATGAACCGTTGGAAGCCATTTCGGATTCGGGAGTCTTGGACGCCTCCAAGTTTATTTTAAACGGTACGACTGCCGTGATTTCTTCCGCTATTATGGATTATACGGATGTTAAAAATGCAAGAGTAAAGCTTACGCTGAATGAAACCGTCGGTTATGGCAAGACGGTTACTCTCACGCTGGCGGCAGGCACAATAAAAGATGTCGCATTGAATAGCATTCAAGAAGTAAATGGTTTCAGTGTCACCAATAATACGCTTATCCCTTATTTTATGAAGGTATCTATGGTAGGTTCGCCAAATCTGCATGTTGGAGAGACCGCACAAATTCAAGCTGCTTTTACGACTAGGGACGGCCAGCCAGTAGATTTATCACAGGGCATTCTTGCCTATAATACAGCAGACAGCAGTATAGTAACGGTAAATAACAGCAATGGAATTGCGACAGGGGTAATGGCGGGGGAAACGCAAGTAGCTGTCCGTTTCCAGATTGACGGAATTGAATTCCTGTCTAATGTAAATCTGCTTGTTATCCCTGCGGGTACGCCCCGGCCTGAGCTTGTGAATATTGCAAAAGGCAGGCCGGTAACAGCAACAAGTGAATATAATTCAGCCTTTGCGGCAAGCAAGGCAAACGACGATAATATCAATACGGCTTGGGTGACAGCCGGAACCGCTTCATGGACGGTAGACTTAGGTGAACAGGTTGACCTGTACCGTCTTCGTAAAATTGAATTCGTAACGAGACAGGATGCTAACCAAAATTCATCGCGAGCCAACTTTGAAATCAGGGCGTCGAATGACAGCACATTTGCAACTTTTACGTTATTGGGAAGCCAAGGGCCTGATGTACTGCCATATAGATCAACATGGTCACTGGATTTGACAGACACAAGCAGCTATAGGTATTTACGCTTTGTTAAACCTGTGAACTATGCATCTGTAGCTGAACTCAGGGTATTGGCTGAGCCAAATGATTCCCTGAACGAGGTTTCCTATTTAACCGTGCAACCGGAAGATAAAAAATTGTTGGTCACATGGGAAGAACCGCCCAATGCAAGTTTTGCCGGAGTAAAGATTTATCACGACGGAACGATGGTCAAATCGGTTCCCAAGGGAACGAAGTCAGCTGTCATTGAGAACTTGGCAGGCGGCGTACCTTATACATTTGTATTGAAAACCTTTGATATTTCTGGCATAGAATCATCGGGAATAAATGTTACCCGGACACCCATTCTGGTAGACGATACTGGTCCAACACTTGTAAGTGCAGTTACAGATGAGACAGGAAAGGTTATTACTGCGACGTTCAGCGAAGCGCTGGATAAAGCTGCTTTGCAAGCATCAAGCTTTACGCTTGGGGGGACTGATGCAATCGTAACTGCAGCTGCTCTGGACGGCACCGATACCCAGAACAAAACCGTAAAGCTAACGTTGAATAAAGCGGTTGGCTATAAGAATACAATTGCACTTTCGCTCTCGCAAGGCGCAGTGAAAGATGTGGCATTAAATCCTAATCTAGCTATAAATAACTTCAATGTAGTGAACAACATGCTAATACCTTATTTCATGCAGCTTTCTATGCAAGGGACACCTATTTTGAATATTGGAGAGACTGCGCAAATCAAAGCGGCACTGACAACCAGAGATGGCCAGCCGGTAGATTTATCACAAGCCATTTATGCCTTTAACGCTGCGGATAGCAGCATTGTAACGATAAATAACAGCAATGGTAGGGTGACAGGTGCGAAAGCGGGAGAGACTACGGTAACTGTCAGTGTTACCATAGATGGAGTTGAAGTTCGATCTATAGTAAATATTCTTGTAGTTGCTGCAAATACGACAAAGCCTACACTTTTGAACATTGCAAAAGGAAAACCGGCAACGGCAACAAGTGAATACAGTTCGACCTATTCGGCAAGCAAGGCAAACGATAATAATATCAATACGGTTTGGATAACAGCTGGAACTGCATCATGGACAGTCGATATGGGTGAACAGGCGAGCCTGTATCGGATTCGTAAAATTGAATTTGTAACCAGACAGGATGCTGATCAAAATTCTTCGCGAATCAACTTTGAAATCAGGGCATCGAATGACAGCACTTTCGCAACTTATACGGTACTGGGAAGCCAAGGAGCTGGTGTGTTGCCCTATAAATCAACATGGTCGGTGGACGTGACGGATATAAGCAGTTACAGATATGTACGTTTTGTCAAACCTGTCAACTTTGCAGCGGTAGCAGAACTGAGAGTACTTGCAGAGCCTATTGTTGACAGTACGCCACCGGTTACAACTGGCTTATTAGAAGGTACCAAGAGCAGTGATGGGACCTATACTTCCGATGTGATGTTAACCTTGACAGCGTCGGATGCTTCGGGAGGATCAGGAATTGATAAGACGGAATATAGCTTTGATGGAACAAGCTGGAATATTTACAATGGACCAATAGCAATAACAAATGAGGGCACAACCAACGTCAGCTTCAGGTCTTATGACATCGCGGGCAACGTAGAAACCCAACACACGATAACGATTAATATTGATAAGACTGCTCCGACGGATGCGACCTTGGCGGCCAATATTACAGAGCCAACCAACAACGATGTCTCCGTAACGATCAGCTATCCAGCTGATGCAACGACGAAAGAATACAAAGTGGGCACAAACGGAGCATGGACAGCGTACACAGCACCAGTTGTCGTTTCGGAAAATAATACGGTCTATGCTAGAGGAACGGATGCAGTAGGCAATGTATCCAATGTAACGAACTACGAGGTAAGCAATATCGATCATGTAGCGCCGATGGATGCAACCTTAGCTGTAGATACCACAGCGCCAACCAACCAGGGTGTTACTGTAACAATCAGCTATCCAGCTGACGCAACCGTGAAAGAATTCAAAGTGGGTGCAAGCGGGACATGGACAGTGTATACCGCTCCAGCCGTTGTTTCGGACAATGACACTGTGTATGCAAGAGGAACAGATGCCGTAGGCAACGTATCGAATGTAACCAGCATTGTAGTAAGCAACATTTATAAGATTGCCCCAGTAACAGTCGCAACGCTAAGTCCGGCTGCACCTAACGGCAAGAACAGCTGGTACAGGACGGATGTAACGGTAAGTTTATCTGTAAGCGCCAATGTATACGGAGGAGCTGCGATAACAGAATACCAAGTGAATGCCGGTGCTTGGATCACCTATACCGGTTCTATTCCTGCCTTCGGTGATGGGACTTATAAGTTCGGTTATCGCAGCAAGGATCAAGCAGGCAACGTAGAGCAGATCAAAACAGTCGAGTTTAAGGTTGACAAGATGGCGCCATTACTTACCATCCAATTAGATCAAACGTCTATTTGGCCGGCGAATCATAAAATGGTGACTATTCATGCCACTCTGAATTCGAGCGATGCTACATCAGGTGTTGAATCTGTGGTGTTAACCTCCATTACGAGCAATCAGCAGCATAGCGGCCAAGGTGACTTTCAAGCTAATTTAGGTACAGCAGCCACTTCATTTAGTTTACGCGCAGAAAAATCACGCATCTATACCATAACCTACACGGCGACCGATAAAGCGGGCAACAAAACGGTTACTTATGCAACCGTCACAGTACCGCACGATCAATCAGACAATCATTAAGATAAATAACCTGAATATGGATATTTTGGAGGATGGCATTTCTGCCATCCTCTAATTTTTTTGGATAAGTAAAACTCATCCAAATGACTTTTGTTAACTATAGTCTCTAAGCCCAAATATTCAGCGAATAAGATAAAAAATAACTGTTTCATTCATGTTATTAATCAACACGAAAATATAGAATTAGGTTTGTAATTAAAGTCTTAAGTCCATGTCGTTTGATCTTTTTCAAAGATGAAACGAGAAACGAATTTTACAAATTATTTTAAGGAGGATTGCTGCTTGTGAATCCATTGTACATGTCGCAAAAGCTATACGAGCACTTCGAACATATAGACGAGGTAAAGCATTATTACGGCTTATTGTCCATCTACGCGCTGCTGCAAACTGCTGAAGAGAAGCAGGATCCGGTACTGCTAGAGAAATGCAAACACATCTTGTCTCGCTTTCCGGACCGAATTGAGCACCCGCGTTACAATTTTCCGAGCTACCGTATCGGCGGTATCCCCAAGGCTTATGCACTGATGAAAGGCTATATGCCAGAGGCGAGCAATCAGGTGAGAGAATATGCCGAGGAAATGATGACTGCAGCACGGGACCGTAAAGGCATTATGTCGTACCCGTATGATCCTGAGAAGGAATTAATATGGATCGATGTCGCTATGGCGGTCACTCCGTATTTGCTATTCGCGGGACTTGCGCTTGACGAACGGCGATATATCGATGAAGCGGCCAATCAAACGTTTCTTATGTATGAGGAATTTCTCAATCCCGACAACGGACTGCTTCATCAAAGCAAGAATTGGGCCGGACCGGGCAAATATTCCGAGGATCACTGGAGTAGGGGGAATGGATGGGGATATTTACCGTTAGCTGAGCTTGTGCAGTATCTTCCGCCAAATTCCGTCCATCGGCCGAAGGCGGAGAAATATTTCAAGAATTTATCGGCTGCTCTGCTTCCCTATCAGTCTAAGCGCGGCTTGTGGAGACAGGAAATTCCGTTTGAATACTCTTATGAGGAAACATCGGGAACAGGACTAATCCTATATGGAATCGGCATTGGTTTGAGATCAGGATTATTAGACAAGGAAATGTATTTTCCCGCCCTTCAGAGAGGCATTGAAGGTCTGAATAAAATTAGCATCAATCCGGATTTTTCCACGGAACGCAGTTGTCCAGGGTGTCTGTGTCCAGGTGAAGGCGAGAATAAAGGTACCGTGCAGTCCTATGTAACATTGATGCTGCCGCATCGAGATGAACATCATAGCTTCGCACCGCTAATGTTTTCTATGGTTGAGGCGTACCGAAACGGAATCTATGATGTTCCTCGCAATGACTGATCATTAATCAAGTAGCGATGATGGGAGGTCTTGGCTTTGGGAAGAATTCTCGGAAACTTGGAGGAATTACGCAGTCGTATTTACATGGATACAGGTAAAATAAATGATCTTTGGACATCGATGGAGGAGCGGGTCAAGGAGTATACGAAATCTCCAGGTTTGATGCAGCCGGGAGATACACAGGAATGGTGGCACCTGATTTGGGAAAGACTCAGCGATGCTGCCTTTGTGCAAGCTGTCAAACCGAGTGAAGAGCTGCAAATGTGGCTTAGAGAGATTGTGCTTGAGATCTGTGATAAACCAATCGATGAATGGATCGGACCTTGGTTCAGGCAAAGAAGCATTCCCATCATGGGAACGTTGGAAACGGCTCATACCTCAATCGCTATCGCAACCGTTATTGACTTGAGTCCAGAACTATTCAGTGATGAGGAACTATTCAATATTAAGATCACATTGAGAACCAAGGGGATGGATCCGTGTAAGGCTGCAATTACTCAATATTTGAATGCGAGAGATCAACTTAGCAATTGGTTTATGGTTCTATTAAACGCTATAGGGACGGTCGCAGCGGTACTGGATGATCAGGAATCCGTTACGGAAACCTTGGAACTATACAAAATTGCGGCTGCGTTCTATAACGAAGATAGCTACGGCGAGTCGGTGCAATACAGCAATTATGCAACCATTCATTTAAGCCATTTGCGAGAAATCCTGACGCGATACGATCCGAACCTCGAAGAGGATCTGGACATTGGGTGTTATGCGAAGTTGATGCCTTGGTATGCAGCGAGCTTTATGTATATGAAGCCGCTTGAGGGATGGGGATTGGAGCGATATCCCAGAACTGTGAACTTTGGCGATAGCTCAGCTATGTTTCGCCCGTCTGGGGATGTACTGCTTCATGTAGCTGTCCGAGCCAAACGACAGTTCCCGGTTGAGTCCGGTATAGCGCGCTGGTTATTCGAACGATTGTACGAAAATCCACGATTAGAACCTGATGAGGGTGCATCTTTCGGTTTTAATAATAGCTTCCAGTTTCTCAGCATTCTACTTTATCAAGAAGCAGCGGAAGCGTTGACGCCGGAACAGGCAGGGATTCCGCTCCTGTCGTCGTTTGAGGTAGGTAATATCATTGCAAGAGATCGCTGGGAGCAGCCGGTTACTGTGCTGGCCATTCAAGGGGGCTTCAAGCCGCATCGTATTGCTGCTCATCGGCATGAGGACCAGAATAGCTTTATTCTGTCACATAGGCAGGAACGTTTTTTTGTCGACCCAGGTCACTGCTGCTATAGGTTGAGAACACAGGACTTCACGAAATCCACGACTTCGCACAATACATGGAGTTTTGAAGTGGAGGATAAGGGTGGAAAACCGTTTGTGATCGAACAGAAGCCCGTACACGGGAACATTTACAAGCCGACGCTCCTGTTTAATCATAATCGTATTGTTAAAGAATTGGATGGCATTTATGTCGTCCGATCAGATGCGGCAGAGCTTTACGGTGAGCCGATCCGCAGAGCAGAGCGGTCATGGATCACAGCGATGCCTCACACCCTTTTTATCATCGACAGAATTCAAGCTGACCGTCCGGTTAAGGTGAGGAGCCACTTTGTGATTAATAACCGTGATAATCGGCTAAAAGCAAAGGTGGCTGCAGAAACGAAGCTAGTATTCAGGCGAAACGAGGCGGGAATGAAATTTTTTCAAGTGAGCGCTACGTCAGATGGGGAGATTAACTCAAACCACCTGTCGTTGGACTGGGGATATGTTCACGATTGTTATCATCCGCTGCCGAATCAAAAGGGTCAAGGGGCGGAAGGGAGCGCTTCCATATTTCGGTATGAGAGCGAGAGGTATCAGACACAGCACACCATCATTTATGCCATTGCAATGGATGATACGGATACGGTAAGGCACTGGCACATCCTACCATTATCGGACCGCCATTTCTATGTGGAGCCTCCGGCAAAGACGGGGGGATATTCCTTACAGTTGATGGAGAATGAAGAGTTGATTGTCAAGGATCATTCGAGTGGTCGGGAGTACCTCATTAGCCAAAACGATATGACAGTGCGTTAAGGAAAAGACTTAGTGAGATCTTTGCGTGTTATCGCCTATTATCCTGTGATGTAATCGGAAGGGTTCGCGCCTGTCAACTTTTTGAATAAGCGACTGAAATAGTAGATATCCTGAAAGCCTACCGACAACGCTGCTTCCGTCACGTTACATTCTCCGCTGAGCAAGAGATCCTTGGCTTTGTTAATACGAATATGGTTCTGGTATTGTATGGCAGTCATACCAGTGATTTTTTTGAACAACAAACGAAAATGAGAATCACTCATGCCCACGAGCTTTGCAAGCTCATCGATGGAAAAATGGTTCTTATAATTGGATAGAATTAAGTTGGCTGTTTGCTCGATCGCGTTATAGTGGGCAGACCCGTGAGTCGTCCGATCCTGTTCTTTGATCAGGTGATACAGAATATCCATGATGATGCTTTTGCATTTTATAACGAAACCGCTCCGCTTGCCGGACCAAACCAGATTAAGCTCTGCGAAAAGGGACGGAAGCCTGTATAGATGCGGGCTGCGAGTCACATGATCCAATCGGTCCAAAGCTTCCTTGGAACTTTCGTTAAGGAATTGAATGCCGAATGCCACTGTATAAAAGGACCAGGGATTCATCGGATTAGAGGAAGCTGAACGCACAAGGCCTTTAGGGAAAAACAGCAGATCCCCTTTCTTAACACTTATTTCTTTTCCATTAATTCCGTATAAAGCCTCACCATCCTTGCAGAAAGCGATAATATAGGCCTCGTGATTGACGATCCTGTCATATCTCCAATGAGGATTCGGTTCCCGTTCGTAGACATTTCCGATGCTTGATATGTTGAAGTCATAATCATTTTGTACATGAATATTAGACATTGGTTCATCGCTCCATCGAAATAAGATTGTTATTTTTATTATAATAACGCAGTTAGATGAATGTCCAGCTATTAAGTAAGCTTTATCGATAATAATCAATTCGTACAAATCAAATAGTGGAGGGAAACAAGATGAATTTGGATCAATTGAAAGCCAATCGAAGCAAAAGGGAGCTCAAGCCGCTTCCTATCTCCGATAAGGAGCTGTGCGAGCGCTTTAGCCAAGTGTTTACAGCAGCTGTAAACGATGTATTAAGGGAGAACGGGCTTCTTCATCAAGTCCTGCCGAGCAACATCATGCCTTTGAAGGATGAGATGGTGTTATGTGGTGTGGCATTCACGGTCAAGGGCTCGAAGAATCTCACTTTGGAAAGCGAAATGGAGCAGCGGGCCAAAATGCTGGAGGAAATCGGCGACGGCTCGGTGGTCGTATGGGATACGAGTGAGGATGATGAGTCGGCGCAGTGGGGGGAAGTGATGACCATGGCGTCCAAACTGCGAGGTTGCAAAGGGGCCGTGGTTGACGGAGGGGTCCGGGATACGAACAAGGTTCTGGAGCTTGAGTTCCCCGTGTTTTGTAAATACAGGACCTCCAACGGCATGCTCGGAAGATTTCGCATGATCGATTGGCAAATTCCCGTGATGATCGGCCAAGTGTTCATTTATCCAGGGGATATTATTTTCGGAGACATTGATGGTGTTATCGTAATTCCCAGAGACATTGCCTATGACGTCCTTCTCAGGTCTGAGTATATCAAAGAAAACGAGAAAGAGATTAAGCAAATGGTGTTAGATGGACTAACGCCGACGGAAGTTGTGAAAAAGGGTGGATATTTTTAACGAAAAAGATCAAAGGGAGGAATAAACATGAAAGCAGCCGTATTGACGAATTGGGAAAATATTGAGATTCAAGATGTACCGGTTCCCGAACTAGGGGAGGAAGAATGCCTCATCAAAGTCAGGTATGCGGGAATTTGCGGTACGGACCTCCATATTTATGAAGGGCATCATCCGACAGCGAAAACACCTGTCACAATGGGGCATGAGTTTGTCGGGACAATCGAACAAATAAACACGAAGCGCGAGACCTCTTTTAAAATAGGCGATAGGGTGGTTGTTGAGCCCCTAATCAGCTGCGGAACATGCGAAGCTTGCAAGGAAGGTAATTGGCATGTTTGCAGGAGCCTTAAGCTCCTCGGCATTCATACGAACGGAGGTTTTGCCGAATATTTGAAAGCATCTCTGGCTAAGGTGATTAAGGTCGACGACGCGCTTTCAGACCGGCTTGCGGCCATGACGGAGCCGTTTGCAGTGGGATTTCACGTGAATCGAAGAGCCGGTGTGAAAAATGGTGATCGTGTATTAGTCATTGGTGGAGGACCCATTGGCTTGATCGTTGGTTTGGTCGCGCGGGAAGGCGGTGCTTCACAGGTCGTATTCTCAGAGATTAAACCTGCTAGGGTCGAGCAGATCCACTCGTTCGGTTTTAGAGATGTGATTAATCCAGCTGTGGAAGACGGTGTGAAAAGGGCGAACGATTTGACTGCTGAAGAAGGCTTTGACATTGTCATCGAAGTGTCCGGATCCCAAGCGGGAATCCTTTTTGCCACACAAGCGTGTAGGATAAGGGGGACGGTTGTCTTCGTTGGTTTCCCAGGCAAACTACCGCAATTAAATATACTGCAAGGAATTTTTAAGGAACTTACCATGATGGGAAGCCGCGTGTATACGTTCGGTGATTTTCAGAAAACGGTTAAAATGCTTGGGAATATGGCCGCTTCAAACACTTGTGATCTGGAGAAGCTCATCACCGACATTTGCCCATTGGAACAACTGGAGACATCTATCCAATCCATGAAAGCAGGCAAAAATAACGGGAAAATATTAATTGAATTTTAGAGAAAGGGAGGATGTCGTTCGGATGAATCTGTTAAAAGATAAAGTCGTTGTCATCATCGGCGCTGGCGGGGGTATGGGCCAAGCCGTCGCCAAGGCATTAGCTGCAGAAGGGGCAAGGCTTGCATTGGGATCACGAAGTGAGCAAGCTTTAGAAGAACTGACTTCTGGACTTGTAAGGGACGGAGCCGAAGCCGTTTGTAAGGCATTAGACGTAACGAGTGAGCAAGAAGTACAGGCATTCTTCGACATGGCGTCACAGACCTTTGGCCACCTTGATGTGCTATTGAATTTGGCGGGTTTAAGTATTCCAGCTTCGATTGTTGAGATGTCCGTGGAGCAATATGAACAATCCATTGATGTGAATCTGAAGGGCACTTTCCTTTGCTCTAAACATTTTATTCCGCATGTTAACACGGAGCAGGGGGCTTTGATTGTCAACATAGGATCCATGGCTGCCAAACGGGCGAACCCTGGAGCGCCCCTTTATTGTACTGCCAAGGCTGCTGTCAATATGTTCTCCCAGGGACTGGCCTTACAGTTGGCGGAGAAAAATATTCGAGTCACCACTTTAAACCCGGGAGCTACGGATAGCGGCTTTTGGGGAACGCGAGCGCTGGCGAGGGACAAATTCATGACTACCACAGATGTAGCTGAAATGCTGATGCTCGTACTTCAAATGAATCCACGAGTCGTTGTTCATGAAATCAATTTTGAATCGTTTGCAGTGTTTAAGTAGATCCATAGAACGGATAGCCAACCCTCTGGTATTTTTTCGGAGGGTTGTTTTAGGACTCCCCGTACCTAGCCAAAGCTTTCTTGGCCGATTCAAGCATTCTCCTTTGCAAATGCTCGCCTTGGATGACGCGCACCCTCTTACCCAAGAAGCGAAGTTTGCTAAGGACATATTCGGCTTCATTATTTAGAAAGGTTAATCGGATTGTATATTTTTCCTGAGTTTCATCGTAATCAACTTGCTTCTCAAAGCAAGAGAAGGCATATAAAATCCGGGACAATTCTCGATTGTACTCCTTTATAACCTCAATCGTTGCATGAATCTGACGTTTTTGCAGCAGTTTCTCTATGTCTAAACCAATTTGGGCGACTCGCTCAGGAGAGATGAACAACTCTTTGATCGATTCGATTTTATCGAGCTTTGAACTCATCATTGCCCGATGTCTGATGTGATACCAGAGCAAGTACCATTCTTTTTTTACCAAAGAATACTCAAGCTTGTAGGGGAAAGCCATTTCATTGGAAAAGGTCTGATCATCTTTCACGCTGTAAGTGAGTTGGATAGCGGCTTGACTCGTAATGAACCGACGTAATGCGCGAAGCATCGGGTGATAAACTAGCTTCTCCTTACTTCTAGCTTTCTCAATAAAGGCATCAGCAAAATCCAAGGTGTTCTCATCAACTAACACAGATTCAAGCTTTTCTAATGTCACTGGAGTGAAAGCATGGGACGCTGAAGGGTGGTTAAGCATGGTTTTCAGCCATGACCTTTCCTGTGAGGTGATCATGAAAGTGCCCGAATTCTCTAGCCTCGTAATCATTTGATAGTTAAATATTTTCTCGAACAGGTTCATAATACGCCTCAAGCTCCTTCCACTCCGCTATCATCTCATTCCGAAAATAGATCGGTTCAAGCACTTCGCAGCTAGATCCGAAGCTTCTAATCCAAGGCTTAATTTCCGTAGTTCCATTAACCTTAATTTCGAAAATAAACGAATCTATCTGTTCTTCTGTAATCTCTCCCCACTGCCCCTGAAGTAGGACACGATCTTTAATGAAATTCGGCCCCGTATCGCCTGGATTAAAAAATCTTACTTTCAAGGTAACCGAACGTCCGGTATCAAGGACCCAACTATGCTTTATATTCTCTTCCAATACACTTTTCTTCTCATCAAAAAGGATTGAGTCGACAGTCTCACCTTGCTCAATCTGAGTCATGCCTTCCATGCGATATTTCTTAATACCATGTCGTGATTCATAGGCAAGCAGGTACCATCGTCCATATTGGTGATCGTAGACAATTTTGAGCGGTAATGTTTTCTGCAGTTTCCCTTCCATTTCCCGTTCAAATAAGGGATTTGTGTTTTTCGATGAATAGGATTGCGAATTTTTGGGTGAAAAGTATAAGAACTCGATTTTGCGACGGTTTTGGATTGCTGATAAAAGGATGGACAGATGTGCTTCATCCAAAATGCGTGAGTGGTAATGATACTTATAAAGAAATGGCTCTATGGGTGCCGGTTCCGATGAGGTCCGATTCATATGCTTTTTTAGCCCGTCTCGCAGTAAATAGCCTTGAACCGACGGTACCTGCGTATTCGACATCACATCAATGAAATCATACAGATCAATTAGCTCATCAAGCGTAAGCTCTTGGATTAAATCATTATGTATGCGATAACGATAGGGGCGTGGTCCAGGTACTTTTTTAATGACACCGACTTCTTCGAGATATTTCAAGTCATTTCGAACCGTTTTCTCATCAGGAAGTGAGGAATCGGTTTGGATACCTTTACAACATACATCCAACAGCTCAATAGCGGTAAGTGCCTGCTCATTCAAAGCAGCAAGAAGCGTAGATATTCGCTGACTTTCGGATTCTTTCAATGACTTCGCTCGAAATAAGAACAGCAGCATAGGATCCGTTGAATCGAAATAGCTATAGCGCAGCATCTCAGCGAGTTCTTTCCTTTGCGCATCAGGAACCTGCTGATACATCGTAGCTACGATTTCTTTTAATCGGCGTAATGTTTTATCAAAAGTATGAACCGAGATACCCAACCTCTCGGCAAATTGCTGACGACTATACGCGCCACTAGTGAGGACAAGCATTCGCAGAAATTGAATTTCTTTATCAAAGCTTTCCTTAGCCATTTGAATCCCTCGCTCTTCATTTCAACCTTATCTTATTGTAACAGGGGAGAGATATGGAGAAAATGGAAAACTTTTTCACCTGTCGTCATACTTTCACCATGTTCGCTCGATCCTAAATAAGCGATGATAGCTTTAGAAGAAAAACGGAGGTTAACCAAATGGATATGATAACAAAAGCACACGGAAATAATCATTATGAAATGGAACTAGCGCATGGTAATCTGCACGTTTTTGCTAACGCGGATGTGTTCCAATCCTTTGAAAACAAAGTATTCGAAATGGCAGATAATAACCTGCGGATTCCGCGGAATGTGCATATGAGCTACACCCCGGATGCCCATGTTGGCATTGGTACTTGCATTGGGACAACGGCAGTCTGGAGTATGAAAGACGGGTTCGTTTCCCCATCTATTGTCGGTGTAGATATCGGCTGCGGCATGCGTGTTCATACGACATCCCTGCATAAACGTGACATTCAAGACAAGGGTGTTCGCAGAGCGCTGATCAAAGCAATCGAGAAATATGTTCCAACCAATGAGCGAACGAATACGAATTATTCTGATATCGATATCATGGAAGTCGTTCAAAACGGATTAAAAGGACTTCCTGAGAAATATGTTCCGAATGAACAGTGGCTTACGCATGTAGAAGAATCTACGTTCAAGTTCGACCACGCCTACCTGGAGAATTTGCCAGCAAAAATCCGTAAATATGCCCACGGGCAGCTTGGGACACTTGGTGGCGGGAACCATTTTATAGAGATTCAGTATCTAGAAGTGGCAGATGCTCATAAGGATTTGGCTGCAAAATGGGGCTTGTTCGACGGTCAGGTTGTCGTCATGATTCACTCCGGATCACGTGCATGGGGAGCTATGTTGGGTCAAGAATTCACCAAGGTTTTCAGAGAAGTCATGCAAAGCTGGGGAATTGAAAATCCCGACCGGAATCTCTTATATGCTCCTATTGCAAGTCATGAAGGGCAAACCTACTTAAATTTGATGTATTCCGCACTCAATTTTGCAGTAAGTAATCGACATATGATTGCCTTTGGCGTGCGTGAAGCTTTCAGAGAAGTTTTTGGCGAAGATGAAGATCTGCCTGTTCTCTATGACCTTATGCATAACTATGCGCTAAAAGAGTTTCACCGCAATCAGCCGATGCTCGTTCATCGGAAGGGAGCGACAAGAGCGCTGCCTCCAGGTCATTTCCTGAATACAGCTGCATACAAAGAAACCGGCCATCCGGCATTAATCCCTGGTTCGATGGGAACCTCATCCTACATTATGGTGGGGAGAGAAGAAGGGCTGAAAAACTTCTACTCCATTTGCCACGGTGCGGGCAGAGCAAGATCACGGAAAGCAACAAAAGAGCTTGTCACCGTCGATCAATTCGCGCAATCCCTCAAAGTTGGAACGGATGAAGAGATACTTGTTAATCATCGTTCCCTGCAAACGATTCTTGATGAATGTCCGCAAGCCTATAAGGATGTGGATCAGATTATTGATAGTGTTGTGGGCGCATCGCTAGCAGATGTGGTGGCGACCTGTAAGCCGATGGTTGCGATTAAAGGCGTTTAGTAAATTGTAGTGATGATAGACGTCAATGGACGTATAATCATAAATTTGGATGTATGTACGGATGACTTTACCTAGGCTAGGATTTCAAAATAGTCCGGCAGTGCTCACACATCTCTATGTGTTTGTATACTGTAATGTTCATTTCGGCGTACATTCCCCAGGTGCAGGGGTTCGAATCCCCTATCGTGTGGAACGATTAGCTCAGTGGTAGAGCACTCGACTTTCAATCGAGCAAAAAACATCCCAAATTGATCGTGTACTGGAGTCTTCTGTGGCTTTCAAATTGCACACTGCGCTATGGCTATGCAGTCTGCAGATACCGATTGCAAGAATGTTTACAACCATTTGTTAATAAACGGGAAGATAGACGGTTTGCTTAAGTAACCTGACAACTCCAACTAGTTTCAAATGGTTGTTATTCATTACTTGTATTCTTAAGCAGAATTCCGCCCTACTCGCAGGAGGACTCCAAATACGTGATCTATCATTCAAGGAGGGTTAACATGTTTAAAAAAGTGACGATACAAAATGACGAACGAGGCCTGCTTTTTCGTAAAGGCAGCTACTATAAAAGCTTACAACCGGGCACTTATCGGTTTTCTCCATTTTCGGAAGATACTGTTGTTGTTCTAAATATCATGACCCCTTTTAACGTAAAAGGGAAAGATCTTCAGTTGTTTATGCATGATGATAAACTCATACAAGAGCTGGATATTGTGCAGGTTCAAGACTACGAATATGTTCTGCATTATGAAGATGCCAAATTCGTTGGTTTGTTGACAGCTGGAAGCTATGCTTTTTGGAATGTTTTGAAAAAGCATACCTATCTTCGTGCAGATATACGTAATCCTGAATTACCCAATGAAATTGATCCAGCGATCATTCCGAAGCTAATTGGTTACTATCAAACATTTGATGTGGCTAGTCACGAAAGTGGGGCTTTGTTTTATAACCATGTCATGCAAAAGGAGCTTGCTCCTGGCAAATATTATTTCTGGAAGGGGCCAATAGGAGTCGCTGTGAAAACCGTCGACCTGCGCCAACAGCAAATGGATATGACGGGGCAAGAAATGATGACGGAGGATAAGGTGACACTTCGACTTAACTTTGTGTGCCAATATCGCATTTTGAATTCGCTTAGAGCGCTTGAAATCAAGTCGTTTGAAGAGCAAATGTACATTCAACTGCAGCTTGTTTTGCGTGAGTATGTAGGTACATTGAAATTAGATGATTTGCTGAAAATGAAACAGGAAATCGCCACCTATGTTTTGTCACGATTGAATGAGAAAAGTCTAGATTATGGGGTGCAGTTCTTATCAGCAGGTGTGAAAGATATCATTCTGCCGGGCGATATTAAGGATATCCTGAATACAGTCTTGTTGGCTGAGAAGAAGGCTCAAGCCAATCTCATTACGCGGCGTGAGGAGACTGCTTCTACACGGAGCTTGCTCAATACGGCTAAGCTTATGGATGAGAACCAAACCCTGTTTCGCTTGAAGGAGCTTGAGTTTCTTGAGAAGATATGTGAGAAAATCGGGACGATTTCTTTTAATGGTGGAGGCAGCTTATTAGAGCAGTTGAACTCACTGGTTGGAGATAAAAACATTTCTAAGTAATGATAAATTTTATTAATAGGAACGATCATTAAAATTAATCTTTCCGCCCGCAACGGATTGACAGTTCTTAGGTTTGACTCGTATGATGTTTGTAAATGAATGGAAAGGAGGCCGACGATATGATTCGCAATCAAATTTCTATGAATAACCTGACAATTGAAAAGCACATTATACCATCGGTCTCAATCGGACTTGTGACGAATACGTAGGTACTCTTTGAGTATTACCTAGTTAAAATTTGACATGATAAAGCCGTAGACGATGTTGGTCTATGGCTTTTTTGCGTCCACATAATACGAAGAAAGGGTGAGTCCCATGACATTTGATATGACAAAAATAGATAGTGAGCTTAAACGAATTGAAGAAGAGGAAGGCGTACGGATCCTCTATGCCTGTGAATCGGGTAGTAGAGCGTGGGGATTTCCATCGAAAGACAGTGATTATGATGTGAGGTTTATTTATGTAAGACCTGTGGATTGGTACTTATCCCTATTCGAGAAACGAGATGTTATTGAGCGTCCAATCAGCGATCAGCTGGACATCAACGGTTGGGATTTGAAGAAGGCGCTGAACTTGTTTCGCAAATCGAACCCGCCTTTGCTCGAATGGCTCCAGTCACCGATTCAGTATATGGAGCAATACGGTGTAACGGAGCAAATCCGCCAGCTTTCACCGTTAACCTTTTCACCGCGGTCCAGTATGTATCACTATTTGCATATGGCCAAAGGGAACTTTCGGGAATATTTGCAGGGTGACTATGTGAAAATCAAAAAGTATTTTTATGTGTTACGCCCAATACTGGCTTGCCAGTGGATTGAAGAGCGCGGCAGCATGCCACCGATGGAATTTGAAAATCTGGTAGAGCAAATGCTCCCGGAATCGAAATTAAAACAAGAAGTATATACGTTGTTGACGCGCAAGAAGGCTGGTGTCGAATTCGACTTAGAGCCGAAAATTACGGTAATCAACGATTATTTAGATCGACAAATTGCTTATTTTGAAGAAACTGCCAAACATATCGCTGTCTCTGGTGAAAAGCAAGAAGCAGCATTAGATGCTTTATTCCGAGATGCGCTGAGGGAGGTTTGGGGTTCATAGAGAGGAACAAAACGAATGAAAGAAAATTATTTTCAGCAGGTCCAGCTCCCATCGGGAGTTGTGCATGTATACGCAGGACCTGAGTTGTTTAAAGCGTTAGATTATCAAGTTTTTCAAATGGCCAACAACAATTTGCAGATTCCCAATCAAGTGTATATGAGCTATACGCCTGACGTACATGTCGGTGTTGGTACTTGCATAGGCACGACAGCAGTATGGAACACGCATGACGGCTATGTATCACCATCCATTGTCGGCAGCGATATAGGCTGCGGCATGAGGGTGCATATGACAAATATGCACAAGGATGAACTGAAGGATGTGAAGCTGCGCCGCAAGCTGGTGAAGACGATCGAGAAGTATTTGCCCGTTGAAGATCACGCACGTGGGCATTTCTCGGACATCCGATTGGAGAGCATCGTCACCAAAGGACTGCATGGACTTCCAAAGAAGTATATTCCCGACGGCTATACGCCTCGAAAGGCGACTTCGCTTACACATGTAGAAAGCAGTAAATTTACTTTGGATGAAAATGCATTGAATCGATTTCCGAGCCATGTTTGGCATCGGTCACACCGCCAGCTTGGGACGCTTGGGAATGGGAACCATTTTGCGGAGATTCAGTCGATAGAAATTGCGGAAGAGAACCGGGAGGTGGCTGAAGCATGGGGACTATTTGATGGTCAAGTGGTCATTATGATTCACTCGGGATCGCGTGCATGGGGCGGCTCTGTGAGTCAATATTGCAGCAGTGACATGTTGAAGGTGATGCGGATGAACGGGTTAGGAACGGCTGATCCTAAGTTGTTATTTGTACCTTTAAATCATCCGGCAGCCCAGAATTATGTAAATTTGATGTATTCAGCGCTCAATTATGCAGTTGTAAATCGCCATCTCATTGCCTATGCCATTCGTGAGGCTGGTAAAGATGTGTTTGGGTCGAAGTTTGAAATGACCACCTTGTACGATCTTATGCATAACTATGCTTGGGAGGAAAAACATGAGGGTGAGTCCTATTTTGTCCATCGAAAAGGGGCGACGAGGTCGCTTCCGGCAGGCAATCCTAACAATCCGCAGCCTTATCTAAACACAGGTCACCCAGCGTTGATTCCTGGTTCAATGGGGACAGCTTCCTACATTATGGTAGGAGCACCGGGTGGCAAAGCCAACTATCACTCCATCTGTCATGGAGCAGGGCGAATTCGCTCGCGTAGTGCGACGAAAAGATTGATAACACTGAATGAATTTGCCTCTTCCATGCGAGTAGGTACGGATGAGGAAATTGTCGTTAACCAAAGGTCGTTAGAGTCGATTCTAGATGAATCGCCGCAGGCTTACAAAGATGTAGATCAAATTATTGAAAGTGTCGTCGGAGCTGGATTGGCTGAAGTTGTAGCCAAATGTAAGCCTATGGCGGCAGTAAAAGGTGCCAAATGAAACAATTACAAAGCGTAAAAATGAATGAAGAATCATCGGCAGTATCGGCTCCTTTTAGGGCTGACGGGAGCTCGCTTAAAGCGTATGGGGACTATGCCTATGTATTAGAACGCATACAATATGTGCTGGGAGATAAATATGGTCACGACTTCGAACCCTATTTGAGTGATGATGGGAAAGAAGAGTATTGGGAGCTGCTTGAACAGGATGTGAAGACAGGATCTAGTGATGTGCAGTTCGTTACTAAGATCTTTGACCATATGGAGTCACGTGCATTCGGAATAGATGCGGAAAGTGATTCTGCGGCTTATCGCACGTATCCAACACTGCGCAATAACGTTTTTGCTTACCCGTCCTGGGGAATCGCGTTAGCTAGAGTACCTATCTTTCGCGTGAATGGCGTCGGAGAAGAGGATTTTGTTTTTGCAGTGGATGATGCGAGTCTGTTGCGTTTTCTAGAACACGCTCGGCAGCGTCGAAGAGACTTGGATCGGCGACAAGTAACTGTTTTCACAGATGGACCTCATGGCATGGAAAAGGAACTGGCTCCTATTACACGCATGGTCGACCGGACGGAGGTCATCATGAAAGACGAAGTGAAGACAGATATTTATCGCTCTATCGATCAGTTTTTTGCTGAGGATCGTGCCTTTTTCAAAGAGTATGAGCTTCCTTACAAAAGAGGCATCCTGCTTTATGGGAAGCCTGGTAATGGAAAAACAACGCTCGTTAAATCGATTGCCGGCAGCGTAAAAGCTCCTGTTGCTTATTGGCAAATAACGGAGAACACCGGTAGCGAATCTATTCAAGAGGTGTTTCAAGCTGCGGCTAACATGGCGCCAATGATTCTTGTAATTGAAGATATCGACGCTATGCCTCAGCGGGCAAGGTCGTACTTTTTAAACATTTTGGATGGTGCGACTTCCAAAGAAGGCATTTTTCTCATTGGGACAACGAATTATCCGGAGCAAATTGATCCGGCACTTATGAACCGGGCAGGGAGATTCGACCGTGCTTATGAAATCAAGCTTCCTGACCTAGAGCTGAGACAAATCTATTTGGAGCAAAAGGGGATAGGGAAGCTTCTGAGCGAAGAGATGATTCGCGTAACGGCGAAGCAAACAGAAGGGTTTACTTTTGCCCAGTTAAATGAATTGTATGTATCGGCTGCGCTTCAGTGGCATTATGAGCAAAGCGTGAATATTGAGAAGCTGGTGAAATCGATGAAGTCGGATCTTCATAAAGGGCAGACGATGTCATGGATGAAAGAGGATACGGATGTGAGGGTTGGTTTTTTGGTTAGTTGAGGAATAAACAAGTATGAATTGGATTTTAGGACGTGATTGAGATGTTACATGATAACGTACAAACAAAATTAAGTAAGTTTATGAGTAAAATATTGCGGCATTCGCCAGAACAATTCGGACTGAGCTTGGATCCTGTTGATGGTTCTTGTAAGATTGCAGATTTACTAGAAGTTCTTGGTGTACAGACGAAGTGGTCAGAGATTAAAGTAGGCGATATTGAAGAAGTAGTAGCGCGCTGCGAAAAGCAGCGCTTTGAGATTAACGGCGATCGAATCCGAGCCCGATATGGACATAGCCATGATAAAGTCAGCTATACTATGGCTGTGCCTCCTCTTGTGCTCTATCATGGCACGAATGTGCAGGCTGCTCCTTTGATTTTAAAACAGGGGTTACGTCCAATGAAGCGTCAATATGTCCATTTGTCTGAAGGACTTCATTTTGCGACGCTCGCTGGTAAACGAAGAGGGGAATTAATCATTTTAGCGATTGATACAAAGAAAGCTTCCCAGGCTGGAGTAGTCTTCTACTACGCGGGCAATGAAGTATTGCTTGCAGACGCGGTTCCTGCCGAGTTTTGCCGTGTTTATGAGGGTGAAAAAGAGGTGCGGCACAATGACTAACCATTTCATCGATATTGGTGTGAATTTAATGCATCGCTCTTTCGATCAGGACCGTGACGAAGTGGTTGCAAGGGCGTTAGCAGCGGGAGTGTCATCTTTACTTTTGACAGGTACAAGCGAAAGAAATAGCGAGGGAGCAGCGCGTTACGCCAAAAAATTTCCAGGGAAATTATTTGCAACGGCAGGGATTCATCCGCACGATACGCGCAATTGCACGGCGCATACCATTGATAAGCTGCGTCAACTGGCGAAGCTGCCTCAAGTCGTTGCCATTGGTGAGTGCGGGCTGGATTATAACCGTGATTTTTCACCTCGCGATGTGCAGCGGAAATGGTTTGAGGAACAGATTCAGCTTGCTTGCGAACTGCAAATGCCTCTTTTCTTACATGAGCGAGAGGCTCATTACGATTTTGTTCGTATAATGAAGCCGTATGTCGGTTCAATCAATAAAGCTGTTGTTCATTGCTTTACTGGGTCACTGCAAGAGCTTCAGGTATATCTGCAGCTGGGATTTTATATCGGAATCACAGGTTGGATCTGCGATGAACGTAGAGGCAAGCACCTGCGTGAGCTTGTGAAGAGAATACCCCTAGATCGTTTAATGATAGAAACCGATGCCCCATTTCTTACACCGCGGGATCTACCCGTAAAGCCGCAGGATGGCCGGAATGAGCCAGTTTTTCTACCGCACATCGCAACGACGGTTGCTGCATGCCTTGGTAAATCGGTTGAGGAAGTTGCCGAATCAATGACGAGGACAACAAAAGAATTTTTTGGATTGAATGAATTCAATATGTGAGGATTTCTCCTTTGGCTTCAACCACCTAGTCGTGTAGGTGGTACAAATAGTCATAGGGGATTTCCTCTTTTTTGACCACATAAGAAAGTATACGATTTCGGCATTCCGAAAGCTGCTTTCTTATTGGCGAATAAACTTTCCTTTTAGCGGTCGCTTATTTTTGCAAGCCCCCCGATAGAGGTTTATCTCAGCATATTTTTATATTTTTTGAGGGTTAGGGGATAAGCCGAGGATTCCTCCTATGCATGGTAAAATGAATAAGTAGAAAGGCAAGTTGTACTGAGTACAACAATTTCCTTGATTTCTCCCTGGAAAGCTAAGGATGTTGCATGTTGTACAACAATTTAGCCT
>NZ_WHOC01000038.1:0-9474 GCF_013141785.1 Paenibacillus germinis | reverse complement strand
AAGTGGAATCGTGTCTGTAACAGTATATTTCATCTTTACAGACGAGAAGATAGCGGAATGCTATCAAAACGAGCGAGTGATAGCAAAGAGAAGTTCGTCCCCCATGCTCAAACGTCAAGACATCATTCCCGAAGAGTGGTATCTTTAATGGATAGGACGAATTTCAACGGGATGGTGCTGTAAATGGAAACGTATATTATTACAGGCGGTTCAAAAGGACTCGGTGCTGCGATCATCCGGCAGCTTTTACAGCAGGGAGCAGCGATTCACTGCATTTCCCGCAGCGACAGTGAAGCTTTGCGCCAAGAGGCGCTGCGCGCGGAAGGTACACTTACCTTCCACGCTTACGACTTGGCGGACACGCAAGGCCTCGATTCGCTCATGGAGCGAATCCTCAGCACGGTAGATGAAGCGGATTCCATCACGCTCATCAATAATGCTGGCATGCTCGAGCCGATGACGTCGATCGGCCGAGCAGACCATGACGACCTGCAGCGCAGCTTGCAGGTCAATCTCATCGCGCCCGCGCTGCTGACGAACAGCTTCATTCGGCTCACGCAGGCGTGGACGATCATGAAGCGGGTCGCCATCATCTCCTCGGGCGCGGGGAAAAAGCCCTACCCCGGCTGGGGTGCCTACTGCACCGCCAAAGCCGGGCTCGATATGCTGACGCGCTGCGTGGGCGTCGAGCAGATGAATGAGCCGCACCCGGTGGAGATTTACTCCATCGCACCGGGTGTGGTTGACACGGATATGCAGCGGGAGATCCGCGCTGCTGAAGAAGTGGACTTCCCGCAGGTGAGCAGGTTCGTCCAGCTCAAAGAGCAGGGCGAGCTGCAATCGCCCGAAGCGACTGCGCAGCAGTTGATTCACCTGCTGCAGACGAATGCCTTCGAGCAAGGCGAGATCGCCGATCTGCGCACAAAAAAGCCCGAATCGTCATAATGATTCGGGCTTTTACCATACTTATTGAATACTCCCTGACACAGCAGTGCCTGATGACAGCTCTGAAGTACAGAACTTACAACGCGTAGCTTGTACAGGAATTTCTGACAAGCAGTGTGGACAAGATTTGGACGTTACCACTTTTTCTTTCGGCTCTTCTTTCTTACGGAACTTGCTTAGCTGTCTGATAACAAGGAAAATGACAAAAGCAACAATTAGAAAGTCTAGGAAAGTCGAAATAAATTGTCCGTAATTAAAGGTAGGTGCACTGGCTGCAGCCGCATCTTTAAGGGTATCGTAATGAACGCCATTTAATGAAATAAATAAATCATTGAACTTCACTTTACCAATTAGCAGCCCAACAAGCGGCATAATTAAATCATTCACGATCGACGTAATGACTTTCCCAAAAGCCCCGCCAATAATAACCCCAACAGCCAAATCTACCATATTCCCTTTGAAAGCAAATTCTTTAAATTCCTTTAGCATCGCTTCGCTTACCCCCATGAGACAATAATTGTTAGTATTGTAGCATATTTGATTACACGCAAACAATTGGAGGTGGGTTTCGGTTTGTCCGTTCATGGTGTTTTTGAGCTATGGCGATGTAATTAGGTTTGATGAATGAATATTTCGCGAAGCGCCTCGATTAAAACAGTGTGATCTTCAGACGTCCCAACTGAAATCCGCACATGATTAGGGAGGTTCCAAGCTCCGCCATAACGAATAATAATTCCTTTATTCATCAGCTTTTCATAGATATTTTTAGCGTCCGGGCCAAGCTCAACCAATAGGAAATTGCTCATACTGCGTGTGAAATTCAATCCCATTCCCTGCAAGCTATCATATAACTGCTCTCTTCCGCGAGCATTCATCTCACGTGTCGCATCAAGATGCTGATCATCCTTAATCGCTGCAGTAGCGCCAACTTGTGCTAAAGCATTCACATTGAATGGTTCTTTGACCTGACGGATACTATGCAAAATACTTGGTGACGCGATGCCATACCCTACACGAATACCGGCTAATCCATATATTTTCGAAAAGGTTTGTGTGACGACAATGGGGTAGCCCAAACGCACAAGCTCCAACCCATCGCTATAATCATCCGCCGTTACAAAGTGACTATAAGCCCCGTCGAAAATAACAAGAACATAGGAAGGGAGTTCCTCCATAAGCCGGTGTAAATCCTGTTTCTTCATATATGTGCCTGTCGGATTGTTAGGTGAGCAAATATAAAGCAGTTTGGTTTGTTCAGTTACAGCAGCGAGTATATCGTCAACATCATAACGGTAATCTTCACGAAGCGGTACTTGCACGACACTTGCGCCCATTAAATTAGCCCCGAATTCATATTCGCTAAAAGTTGGAGAAGGAACAATAATCTCATCCCCTGGTTCCAAAAATGTCTCCGAAATAAGTGTAATGAGTTCATCGGCTCCATTGGTTACAAGGACTTCATCAGAAGAAAGCTGTAATTTCTCCGCAATTGCCCCCCTAAGATCAATCGTGTCGGCGTCGGGGTAGCGATGGATATCGGTCAGATAAGCTTGAATGGCTGTTAGTGCTAGTGGCGAAGGGCCTATAGGATTTTCGTTAGAAGCAAGCTTGGTGACCTTTTCGATACCTAATTCTCGTTGAACTTCCCAAATGGGTTTCCCAGGAGAGTAAGGCTTCATGCGTGCAAGAACGCTGCGCGGGCGGATGTGTTTAATGATCCGACTCATAATAATCACTCCTATTTCATTTAAAATAATTTAATACGTTACTATAATAATACATTAACTTGGTAAAGTAGTAAAGTATATATAATCTCCATATCCCATTTTTTGGAGAACATAGTATAATACACGTATAAGGCGAATTCTTACTAAAGGAAGGGACTGCAGCATGATGGGGAAAAATAGATTTGGTATCCGTTCCAAGATTATGATTGGGTATATGTTCATCATTGTCTGTTTAACCATTTCATTTGTATTAGTTAATTATCAAGTGATCTCCATGCAGAAAGATAGAAATTATATCATCGAGCATGATTTTGCCGTCCATAATGAAACGAATCGTATCGAAAAATATGTGATGGATATGGAAAGCGGGCAGCGGGGTTATTTACTTACGGGTATTCTCAGCTATTTAGAACCCTACAACGTCGGCGAGTCGAAGTGGAGGGAGTCCTACAGTCGTCTCAGTCAGCTAACTCGAGATAATAGCATACAGGAGCAAAATCTTTCTTCCATTAAGGCGTCAATCGAACGATGGCTTCAGCAAAGCGGAGGAAAGTCCCTATCTTCGATGAGAAATAACGTTAATAACGAAACATATTTTGATTATAATTTTTTACTGGGGAAGCAAGTTATTGATGATATACGCTCACAGTTAGATCGCTTTCGCAGTGTTGAAATGGGACTTACCAAGGAAAGAGCAGCGCACTTAGATGCACAGAATCAGATGCTGACCACGTCTCTATTCGTCATGTTAACGCTTGTTGTAATATTTTCAATAGCAGCTGCATTATTAATTTCCCGATCTATCGTAGGGACGATTAAAAAAGTAACACGAAGTATTATGAATTTAAGTTCATCGAAGAGAGATCGTTCTAAACGTATACAAGTTACCATGAACGATGAGGTGAAAGATCTTGCGGAAGCTATGAATGTTCTGCTTGAGAATCAAGAAGAGATGGAGTGGCAGCAGCGAAAATTGACGGAAGTCGTTCATATGCTTCAAGGGATTTCAGATATGGAAACACTGGGGAAAGCCTTTATTAGTAAAGCGGCTGAGCTGTTTGATGCTTCTTACGGTCTTCTATATCTTCGTTCCTCCTATGAAGGCAAGGATTCTATGATTAAGTTGGCTTCTTATGCGGTCATGGGGGGGAGCGATGGCATTGGGGTTCACCGATTCAAATTGGGAGAAGGACTAGTCGGTCAATGTGCGATCGAGAAGCGAATGTTTCACCTAACCAATATACCGGATAGTTACATTACCCTATCGTCTGGACTTGGAGCGGCGAAAGCTCAAAGTGTTCTGATCGTACCCATTTTACATAACAATGAAGTTATTGCTGTCATGGAGCTTGCCTCCTTTGATAAATTTACTCCGCTGCAGCTTGAGCTGCTTGAAGATATTCTCGAAGTATTAGGTACAATTGTACATAGTGTGCAAACGCGTGTTGAAGTGGAGCGGCTTTTAAAAGAATATCAGATTATGACGGAAGAACTTCAAACGCAGCAAGAAGAACTGCACATGACGAATGAACAGTTGGAAGAACAGAATCGTTTTGCGGAAGAAAGGTCACGGGAACTAGAGAATATCAAAGCATCTTTTGAAGAACATGCGGTTCAGCTGCAGCAAAGTTCTCGATATAAATCGGAATTTTTGGCAAATATGTCACACGAACTCCGTACCCCATTAAACAGTGTGCTTATCCTTTCCCAAATGCTGCAAGAAAATAAACAGGGTTCGCTGACCAAAGAAGAGCAAGAGTACGCCCGTGTTATTCATTCTTCAGGGAATGATCTTCTGCATCTGATTAACGATATTCTTGATCTATCCAAAGTCGAAGCTGGCAAATTAGATATTCATGTCGGTGAAATGAATGTATCAGAGCTTCCAGATATATTGCGAAGTCAATTTGCAAAGGTGGCCGAACAGCAAAGTCTCACTTTTAGCATCGTACGTGATTCACAGGTTCCAGATATTTTCTATACGGATGAACAGCGATTAAGCCAAATTATTAAAAATTTACTCTCGAATGCCTTTAAATTTACACATAAGGGCTCTGTTCAGGTGAATTTGAGTATGTGCAGCGAGGAGCAGATTAAAGAGTTTCTGCCATTGGCTAAACATAGACAAGTTCTGGTCATATCCGTAAAAGATACAGGGATTGGAATATCTCCTGAGAAGCAGCAATTGATCTTTGAGCCGTTTCGCCAGGCGGATGGAACAACGAATCGTAAATATGGAGGGACAGGTCTTGGATTATCGATAAGCCGTGAATTAGCCCGACTTCTCGGTGGTAGGGTTATTATGCAAAGCGAAGAGGGAGTGGGTAGTACCTTCACGCTTTATGTTCCTTCATTGGAGCATGTCTTTAACGAAACTGAATCCATGCAGAAGGAAGCAGCAGCTGCGTCTTCCCCAATGATAAGTGACTTTCTGCTTAGGGATGCCTATAAGAAAGCCGCTGATCCAGCAGAGAGGAACAATTTTAGCGGAAGAAAAGTACTTGTCGTCGACGATGACGTTCGGAATGTGTTCGCTCTAAGCAATGCTTTTGAGAAAGAAGGAATACTGGTTACCGTTGCGCATAATGGACAGGAATGTTTGGAGATCATGAAGAAAGATCAAGACATCGATCTCATACTTATGGATATCATGATGCCCGTTATGGATGGTTACGAAGCCATGCGAATGATTAGGAAAGATACCCGATTTGAGAAAGTACCGATTATTGCATTGACGGCCAAGGCTATGAAACAGGACAGGGACATTTGCTTGCAAGCAGGAGCCTCCGATTATATTAGCAAACCGCTTAATTTAAGCCAATTGCTATCCCTGATGCGTGTATGGCTGACCAAATAGAAAGACCTTTGACCCTATCCATTTTTGGATGCGGTCAAAGGTCTTTTTTATTTGTAGATAAGAAAGTATAAGTTATATACTTTTGCTTCTCATCTACCTTGACAAACGCGCTCGTCCCAGAAGGACGACGAAGTCGTTTATCTTTGTATGAGGTTAATAATTAATGATAGCTTATTTCTTCAAATCCAAACGCACATCGCGACCATCGTCCTGCACAGATAGTTCTTTACCAGCAGCTTTCAGGGAATTAGCATAATTCACCCAAGCGTCCAGCATGATGGCGCCATCTTTCCAATCCTTCACTTCACCAAATACCGTAAAGCCATCGCCACTGCCAGTAGCCATAAAATCATTGGTTGTTACTTTGAATGTACGGTCTGTATTAAACTTGCCATCGACATAGATTGGTGTGCCATCTATCAGGGTGATTTTGGAATATTTCTCACCGAGTGGCTTCGTGCTGTCCCATTCTACTTTCAGGCCAGAGAATTGAATAGCCGGAAGATTTGTATACTTATCTGTAACTTCGAATGCTTTTTTGATTTGAGCAGCAGTCATTGTACCCGTTACGTTGTAATTGCCGAAAGGGAACACTTCAAACATTTTGCCATACGTCAACTCACCTTTGTCTACATCAGCGCGAATACCGCCAATATTAGTGAAGGCAATATCGGATTTCTCAGAAGCGCGCATGGCATCTGTGATGCTGTTTCCTAATTGGGAAGCGCCGTCGCGGTCAACTCCACCATTGGTAGCAAAGCGGAAAGATTTACGAGTTAGCGGCTCTGCAGTAACGACTTCAACCTCTCCGGATTTCGCGGAAATTTTGGCTTTATAATCTTCAACTGTTTGGTGAATCTTCGCATCAGCTGTCGTCAAGTTCGTATATGTTTCAAGCAAGCTTGCATTCGAGGATACGACTTGCTTTGTGGATTTGTCTACAAACAGTTGAATGTGCCCAACCGCATACAGCCAGCTTTGAGCCTCAACAACAGGAATACCATTCACGATACCGGCAACACGCATGTGGGAGTGACCGCCAACAATGGCATCAAGGGTACCATTTCCAGTACCTTTTGCAAGATCAGCAAGCTCACTAATGATTTCAGCAGACTTTTGATTTTGCTCACCTGGTAGGTGGGAGGTAACCATAATGATGTCGACACCTTTAGCGCGAAGCTCAGTAGACAATTCTTTAGCCATAGGAACTGGATTTACAAAGGAAAGGCCTTCAATGTTTGTAGATTTTGTAGTTGTTGTAGTCTGTGGCGTTGCGAAGCTGATGATACCAATTTTCAGGCCATCTTTTTCAACAATTACATAGGGCTGTGTCCAGTCAACGCGTTTACCCGTTTTATCATCGATAATATTAGCCCCGAGAATAGGGAATTTAGCTTTCTTAATGTTGTCGATCAGAACGTCGCGACCGAAGTCGAACTCGTGGTTTCCGATAGCCGCGGCATCATATTGCACTTGCGCCATCGTATCCATCACGGATTGACCATTCGTTGTATTGGAAATCAGCGTACCTTGCCATGCGTCTCCGCCATCAACGACGACTGTTCCACCTGGATTTACAGCACGGAAATCGGTCACGATACCACCGAGTGTTTCGATACCGCCTTGACCTTGATTGCGCTTTTTATCGAAGCCGACTTCGATTTTACCGTGAATATCGTTCGTAGTTAAAATATCAACCACTTTAAATAAAATAGGCTTAAGGGCCTTAGCTACTTCATCACGCGTTACTTCCGCAGTAGGGTTGAAGTTACCGTCAAGGGTAGGTGTGAAAATTCCACTGATGACAGCATAAGCGACATAAGGGCGGGATTCTTTAGCGATGGAGGAGGAATCTTTGAAGTAATTCAACACATTCTCGTTCACTTTTGGCAGTTGGCCGCCAGTTACGACTTTAACGATCAACTCAGCAAGCTCTTGACGAGTAACGGCAGCATTCGGGTGAAACGTACCGTCAGCAAAGCCGCTAATGAGTTTAGCTGCAACAGCATTCGCAACCGCTTGTTTTTGCCAATTTGCAAGGTCCGTGAACGTGACAGAACCAAGATCTGCACTTTTCAGCTTGGCAGCACGGTTAATCATTGTTACCACTTCAGCGCGAGTAGCAGCATTTGCACCACGGTAGTCGGTATCCCCGTAGCCCTCAATAGCGCCGTTATCAATGGCAAGACGCATATCTGATTTCATTGAAGCGGGAGAAGAGGGTGCTGCTGTTTCGGCAAATGCTAGACTGCTAGCGAAAGAACTAGTAAGAACGGTAACAAGAGCGAGCGCTGTAAGGCGGGTGGTCAATGTTTTTTTCATGTGTTAGAAATTCCTCCTTCAAATTAATATAACCGCGGTTAATAAACCCATCTATTAGTATAAGGGGAAATGGTAGATTTTGAGAAGTGAAGAAATTATTATTATATGAATGAACAAAAAAAGCCATTAACCTCCCAAAAGGTTACGTGGCTTGTCGTTCTGTGTAAACTTCAAAATGATAGATTGTATTGCGTGTCAGCACCCGGAAATCCAATCCGTCCCGATCTATGGCTTGAACTCTAGTTGTTTTGAAGGGTATATATTGATGGACGCCGGATAGGATCATTGGGCACCCAACTTCAGTAGGGTTCATTTCACGAAATGTTTGCCCTTGAATTTCATCAAAATTGAATCGTTCCGATCGATGCTTGGGTGTAATCCCATCCACTTCATAGATTTGAAGAAGCCTTAGTAATCGCATATTTGCACCCTCCTATCTCATCTTCTTTACTCTAGTATACACTGACTTTATATCTATGGCGAAATCTATGAACCTAACATAAACCTAATAAAGTTCTGACACTTTCCTAGATTCCAAATTATACAATTGAACCATTGATAATGGGGGTGTTAATGGGATGATGCACGCGAAAATTCTAGTCGGGGAAAAAGAAGTTCTTATGTTTTTTGAATCCATGTATCAGGATCATTTACAGATAGCGGCCCAAACCATAGTGAAGCATTTATCCAATGCTCAGGTGAGAAAAGTATTTGATGATATTGGTTTGGTCAATATTACGAATAAAGAAGTGACGCTCTTCTCGCTGGATGGCGAAATGGAAACGCTCCATATCACTTAAAGACGGTCTAGTCCTCTCATGCTCTTTTAGTTACAATAGAAGGAGAAGAATGAAGGAGGTTATGTACAGATGGCAGTTTTGAAAATGGAGCATGTCGGTGTAATGGTAGCGAACTTGGAAGCATCTATTCGTTTCTATGAAGATGTGATTGGACTTAAGCACAAAGGTACTTTGTTACATACGAATGGTGTGATCAAACTCGGTTTTCTTGGCTTTGAAGCATTAAATGAAACTGAAGTTGAATTAATAGAGGGTTATAACGCGGGTTTACCGCAAGAGGGCAAAGTTCACCATTTGGCCTTTACTGTGGATGATATTGAAGCGGAATTTACAAGAATCAAAGGATTGGGAGTTGAGCAGTTGGATGCTGAGATTACGACCCTTCCGAATGGCTCTAGATACTTCTTCTTTAATGGTTTAGACGGAGAGCGTATCGAATTCTTTCAATCTATACGTTGATTCGTTAATAAACTGCTAGATAAGGCAACCCTTCTACTCGAGTTGTAGATTCCCCCTTGAATTTTCCTTCAATAGATAGAATGGAATACAAATGAGCTTCAAAGGATGCAGAGGACTGCATCCTTTTTGTTTGGATATTTATGTAGGAACAATTCAAAACAATTGCAATTGTGGAACATTTCCAAAGGGGTTGTAATTGGTTTCTCTACGTGTTACATTATTCCTCGTTGCTTTGAAGGGGCAAATCACCATGAGTCATTAAATGGGACTTGCATTCAAACAGCAACCTATGTTACTATAGCCTTCCGACAGAGAACGACAGAAATTGACAAGAAAAAAAGTACTTGCAATTGATGAACGAGCT
>NZ_WHOC01000037.1:0-5355 GCF_013141785.1 Paenibacillus germinis | reverse complement strand
CTTAACAATTCTCATCAAATTAATCTGTATAGGTTGATTGGCAGGTCGGTAGCCTATTGAGCTAACGGACAGTTTTGTTGAACAAGTTGTTGTAAATTTAACATTTTAAAGTAAGAGCATTTCTTTTTAATGAGAAATGCTTTTTATTTTTGTCAAAATTAAAATGATATTTCAATAACAATAATAATATAATAAAAACAATACGGATTTATTGTAGAACGATAAATCGTATGCTAAAATCATGTTGTCATTAAATAAGTGAGGTGTTTTAAATGAACGTTAAACGAGGTTCAACCGCTTTCTTAAAGGTAATTATTTTTCTGGCTGGAATTGCAGTGCTTGCTTTGTGTATCTGGTTGCCTGAGATAGCCGTTAGAGATGCAAGGGTACATCCAGATACGGCTTACTTCCTAATCCCCTTTTTAGTATGTGCATACGGATTCTGTATTGCGTTTTCTGTTGCGTTGTATCAAGCATTTAAACTATTAACCTACATCGAAAAGAACAATGCTTTCTCTGAATTATCCATTAAATCTTTGAAGATTATAAAGAAATGTGCTTTTACAGTCATTTTCCTCATTTTGTTAGGAATAGTAAGCTTAAAGGTGCTTGCTAAAGTTACAGAAAGTGATGATGGTGCAGCAGGTCCTATATCATTATGTCTAATGGGTATTTTAGCAACAAGTATCATCGCAGCCATTGTGGACGCACTTCAAAAGCCATTAAAAAATGCCCCAGATATAAAGTCAAAAAATGAATGATTAACGGATATGTAAGAATTCGGATTGTCAGCCAGGTAATATTTTGGAGTACAAAAGCGACGAAGACACTCAATAAAAACAGACGACTAATTTATTTAACTAACGGAAACGTTTGTTCAATAAACACAAAGAGACGGTAGCCATTTAATCGGCTGCCGTTTTCTCATCTAATGGGCATAAAAGCTCAATGGATTCATTAGAATATAGCTACCAATAAGCTAGGCAAGCTCACTTTCTTCCATTTCAGTTCCTCTCTAATCTCTAGCAGTAATACATTGAGTCAGTGCAGGGCTGGTATTTTAAGTGGGTTACTGCAACTTTTAACTTCCAGATTCGTCCAATATTAGTAGCATTTGATGTGTCGAAGGAGGAGTTGGAATGAAGAATAAATTGGCTGTATTCGTATTGATCGGATCACTGAGTCTGCCTATGCTGGCCCAGACCGGACAGGTGCACGCAAATTCGGCGGATGTAAAGGTGACTATTCCAGGATATAAGGTGAAATTGAATGGACACCTGGTGGATAACGCGTATCGCGAGTACCCCTTGTTGGTGTATAAGGACATCACGTACTTCCCTATGACCTGGTACGATTCTCGGCTGCTAGGGCTGGAAGCCAGTTGGTCTAATCAGGAGGGGCTCCGGATTTACCAGGGGCAGGTGGCTTCGGCATATGTCTCTTACAAGTCGGAACACCGCAATGCGGCATCCTATCGCGCGGAGGTTCCTGTGTCGGCCATTACGGTTAATGGTCAGACCATCGACAATGCAAAGGAGGAGTATCCGCTCCTCAGCTTCCGGGACGTGACGTACTTCCCTCTTACTTGGAGGTTCGCACATGACCAGTTTAGTTGGGAATACACATGGGATACGGTGGATGGACTGTCAATTCAGTCCCATAACCCACAGCTGCAAACGGTTGGCCTTCCTGTATATGCCAGAGAGAACGATGTCGCCTTTTTCAAGGGATATTATTATTTTGTAGAGACAACGGGCACGACGAACCATGTATATCGGGCTCCTGTGCAGGCGCCGTCCGACAAGGAAGAGATTTATTCGTATACCATCAATACCTCAGAAGGACTGCAAAAGAATTTATCCTTTCAAACCCGTAACAACACGCTGTGGTTTACCTATCACCTCGGGGGAAATATTATGGGTAGCGACAAGTTCGTGAAAATCGGTGACGACGGGAAAGCTGTATTGATGCATTCAGGGTATTTGGACTTCCAGGACACGCCTTACGGCACGTTGATCGTCCTTCAAGGTGCTTCGGCGTTCGAAGGTGGCAACTTGTATTTGTCACCATCGGGTCAGGAAGAGACGAACCGCAAAGGTGTCGGAGATCCTGGCGTGAAATACGGTGTACATGCCACGTACAACGGTGGCGGTGAAGGATATAGCTCCGATTCCTCCACCGCCGTCATTGGAGACGATGTGTACGTGCTGGCTTCAAGCGGCGAGTCCGACCTAAATAAAATTTACAAAATAAACCTAAAAACGAATAAAAGTGCTAAGATCGTCGAGACAAGCGTCAGCTGGTTCCGGATTATCAATAATAAGATATACTATGTAAAAGACAAGGACAACGCATTATATTCGTCTACGTTGGACGGGACGGGCGAAGTGAAACTTTCCGACCATGCTGTGTCATGGTTTGACAGCATCGACGGCAAGGTATATTACACAACCAAGAAGAAGGCGAACCAATTCGATCTGTACCTGGCCGATCCAAATGCTCCAGACCCGCTCGTATGGACAACGCCAGTCTCCGAAGTGCAAGTGCTGAACAATCAACTCATCTGCCGGCTTGGCGAAAAGGAAGACTATGGTGTCGTACTGCTGGACGGTTCAGGTCGCCTGCTGCTGGAAGTGGCGGATCCGATTTCGCGCGTGCTCACGTCCGACAAGGGGATTCTCGTTGCTACTTCCGGCGACTCCGACATACGGACAATATCGTTAACCGACAAATAATCGATATACGGCAAGAGCACTAAGCTTACACAGAGCGTTAGCACAATAACAACAGGTTGCCATCTTTACTCGGCAGCCTGTTGAAGTAACGCGCAGTTTAACGCAATTTTTGCAGGCACACATCTTCAAGGTAGGTGTATTACAGAGATGACTGGTCAAAGTAGATTTCTAAAAAGTATTTTTATCCTTTTTATCTTTGTTATTGTTTTTAGCTTTGCTTTTAAACTTATTTACTGGTTTAATTATGAAAAACTAAAATCAAATCAAATTAGCCTTGTGAATAAACAGCCGATTACTTGATGGAGACAGCACATATTTTCCTTATGGAGATCCAATATTTGAGATTCTTGGTCAAGAACCAATTACGTATATAGCAATTGGTGAACTGTCTGGTAAAGAGGGGCAAGGGGAAATTTATCGTTATGTAAAGCTTGTTAAGAAAAAATATATTCTGAAAAAAGAATAAAAGGAAAGCTGTCTAATGGTGCGATTGCACATTACTTAAAATACACATAGTACATTTATAGTGACTTGATAGTTAGCTTAAAGATATTCCAAACAAGAGTTATTACAATCAGCTACAGGAAGTAGATAAAAGCGAATTATTATTGGGAGGATAAATTTTTCTAAAAGATTTAGAGGTCTTCGTGTTCATTAAGCTCTAACGGGGAACGATTGCGCGATAATCAGAGAACAGATTACCACGCGGCATCTACCTCTTGTTTCGTTGAAATAATAGATGCTCAGCCAAAGAGGAGGAGGGGACCTATGGAAACGGTGAAGATCGAAGAATATAACGATGAATGGCCATTTAATTACCAAGAGGAGAAAAGAAAAATTGAGGAGTTATGACTGATAAAGCAATTGCTATTGAACATATTGGCAGTACTTCTGTTCAGGGACTAGGGGCAAAACCGATTATCGACTTCATGGTCGGAGTAAAGGATTTAAAAGAAGTTGAATCATTTATTGACCTCCTTGCAGAAATAGGGTATGAGCATGTTTTTCATAAGGAATTCCCTAATAGAAGGTTCTTTAGAAAAGGTCAATGGAGAGCAGGAACGCATCATTTGCATATTTACGTTTATGGAAGTGAAGAATGGAATAACAATATTCTATTCAGAGATTATTTAAAAACCCATTCTGAAATACTTAAGCAGTACAATCAATTAAAAAAAGAACTTGCAGAAAAGTATCCTCATGACAGGGTTGCTTATACCAATGCCAAGCATCCATTTATTATTGATGTAATTCAAAAGGCAAATTTGATCGAGAAAAATAACCTCCGTTGATTACGCTAACGAGAAACGATAGCTTCATAATTCTGTACTCTCAAGGCTGCCGGTGAATCGCTCGGCAGCCTATTACGCTAACGGGAGTTTAGCGTGGAAACAACCTTCTCACGGACATCCAAAATAAGATAATATTGTATAGTGAATGAACATAGTTGACGACTTTCGGACCTACTCTATTTAGAGGAGCGCTTTCCAAATGCCCGAACTGTCGTTGGAACAACAGTATAAAAATTAAAAAAGTTAAGAACGGTGGTGGGCGTTAAAGAATGAAATTCATGTGCGAATGTGGTCATCCAATTTATGATACAACTGATTACTTGTCATATAAGGCTCACTTAATATCAGATCAAGATTGGTTTGATTTCTTGGAAGAGATTGATTCTGCAATCGAAAAATCGGGACCATCGGAAATAGATAAAGAAAAAGCATTGATGAAAATTAGATCGTTATCATCCAATCTAACTAAAAAAGTATATCAATGTAATAAATGTAGGAATATGTTTTTTTATAATAATCCGCCTCGGCTCGAAGTGTTTAGACCAAGTAGTGATAGTGTAAATAAGAAATTATTACGATCAGCTCACGGCGATAAATGGAAAGGTTTTTTAAATGGTGATTGGATGGATAATAATCTAGCCTGGAGAGTTAAAGGATTTATAACTGCATCATGCTTAGATGAAGGAAAACAGTATGACGATTGGGAAATTCTCGAAAAAGAATATTATTTAGTATTTAATGAGTTGAGTGCAAACAATCTTTTGAGGTCAAGTAGTCTTAAAAAGAACGGTAATGTATTTCATACATGGAATTTAACTGCTCTATGGAGATCGTTCAACTAACGCAGAACTATAGCTCAATAACCAAAATGAAAAGGTAGCTGCTGATACGGCTGCCTTTTCCCCGAACGGGCAGAATAGCGGTGAAATAAACTCCATTTAAGGAAATTATTTTCGGAAATTCCCCTATTTTTTACAACAAAATGTAAGCTTTAGCTTCTATATTTATAAACAACGAAAAGGGGTGCCGTATTGAGAAAATTTATATTGGGATTGAGTTTAGGTTTAGCTATTGCCTGTTCAACTGTTATTTTCGCATCGGATTCTATTCAAGCGTTATTATTTCCAGCGAGTTTTGAAATTAATGGTAGTAATATTGGATTAAACAATGATTACAAGGTACTGAATGTGGATGGACATGCGTATGTACCCATTCGCTTTATAGCTGAAAATTTGGGAGCAACCATCGATTATGATGCGGAATCAGAAAAGATTTTTGTCAAAAATAAAATTCTAGACTTAACAGATCCAGATTACAAAGATATATCT
>NZ_WHOC01000036.1:0-570 GCF_013141785.1 Paenibacillus germinis | reverse complement strand
CCAAGCTCTTCGGAGGCGCCCAGTTTACCGTTTTTAAGCCGTTCGGTCGTGAACTTAACGGCGTTGCGAAGAAAGTCATTGTTCAGCGCGACTTTGGATCTCTCTTTGACGGTCCCAGTAGGTTTATGATCGCTCATCTGCCAGCTTCACTCCCTCGGCCAATAATTCCGCTAGATGCATGACCTTCACGGGTTTTCCACGGAAGGATAAATTGCCTGCAATATTCATTAAACATCCCATATCGAGTCCAACTAACACTTCTGCTTCCGTTTCCAGCACGTGATCCGACTTCTCAGATACCATGGCTCCAGATATATCGCACATTTTCACTGCAAAAGTACCGCCAAACCCACAACAGTCTTCTGCATGTGGAAGGGGAACTAGCTCCAGATCACGGATATTTTGCATCAGCTGCATCGGTTCCTCTTTGACGCCTAACAATCGACTGCCGTGGCAGGAAGGATGATAGGTCACTTTGTGCGGGAACACGGCCCCCAAATCAGTAACACCCAATACTTGCACGAGGAACTGCGTGAATTCATATGTTTTTTCTACTAAACGATTAGCTCT
>NZ_WHOC01000008.1:0-8878 GCF_013141785.1 Paenibacillus germinis | reverse complement strand
TTTTGCAACAATCGCGTGGAAAACGCGGATTTGCTTGCCTAAAGTTGCACAAAATACAACATTAGTATGGATGAGCGAGCATGGACAAGCAAGCGAGTGGCGTAAGCATATACGGTTTGTATGCAACTTTAAGTGCAGCAACCCATACAAAACTAACTCTAGCTCAAGGACGGCGTAAGCCGTTTTTTCAATCAATTTGAAAGTAGGCACTGCCAAGTTACTGATTAAATTTGATGCACTCTTAAGAGAAAGGAAAGCTAAGAAGCTTACCGAGATCTTTCAAGGAAAGAGTTTGATTGTAAAAAATAGGATGTAAACTCGAGGGCAGCTATGCTATACTTTCTAAACAGGAGATGATCTGATGAATTCGAAAATGTCATTCCAGCCGCTTAATAGGCCTAAATTGGTTGATGATGTTGTTAATCAATTGCAAAAGAAAATATCAGAAGGAGAAATGAAACCCGGCGACAAGATTCCAACGGAACCCGAGCTGATGCAGCAATTCGGTGTTGGACGTTCGACGATCCGTGAAGCGGTCAGAGTGCTTGTGCATGCGGGTCTGCTCGAAAAGAAGCAGGGCTTCGGCACTTTTTTGACGGCAAACACAGGTATGCAGGAGCCGCTTGACCATAGGCTTCGCAGAGCCGAGATTCTGGAGGTCTATGAGGTAAGAAGGATGCTCGAACTGGAGATCTCCCGATTAGCCGCAGAGCGCCGCGATGATCATGACTTGGAGCAGATGCGAAGCGCACTGGATCAACGGTCGGAAGCGCTGGAGAAAGGTGATACGAGTACCTATCTGAACTCAGATGTAAAGTTCCATCTGTCCATCGCCATCGCTAGCAAAAACAGCGTTGCTATCGACTTATACCGGTCCTTCTCAACCGTGCTCCTTGAAACGTCTTACAAATTGGTAAGCGTCCAGAGTGCCCATGATCCCCACAATCTCCAGCACGAAAATATGTATCAAGCCATTAAAGACAAGGATGTATCGGCTGCCGAGTACTGGACCAAGCAAAACTTAGATGAAACGGTCAGTCAGCTTAAAAAGTATCTTACCCAGGAGTAGCTTTATTCTCCTCTATTTTTAAACATCAGATGATATGATGAAAGGGGTTTGTAATCACATGTCCGCTTCAAGCAATGCTCGTAATAGTACCGTTTATGCTATTTTATTTTCAATAAGCTTGGTTCATTTGTTAAATGATGCGATTCAATCCGTTATCCCTGCGGTGTTTCCGATTCTTCATAATTCGTTACAGCTTAGTTTTACACAAATCGGATGGATTGCCTTCACTCTGAATGTGACGGCCTCGATGTTTCAACCCTTGATTGGTCTGTACACAGACGCGAAACCGAAGCCATTTCTGCTGCCCGCAGGTGTGTTTTTCTCTCTTATGGGAGTGATTGTTTTGGCTGTGGCGTCTTCGTTCGTGCAGGTTATTTTAGCCGTCATCCTGGTTGGTCTGGGTTCCTCTGTCCTTCATCCGGAAGCATCGCGTGTGGCTTATTTGGCTGCTGGGCCTCGCAGAGGACTGGCGCAGTCGATATTCCAAACAGGCGGTAACATCGGGCAGGCTTTGGCTCCTGTCTTTACAGCTCTTATCTTTGTACCGTTTGGCCAATTCGGCATCATCTGGTTTTCATTTGTAGCTGCGGCAGCAATTGTGGTTCAGTTTTTCGTTGCTAAATGGTATCGAAAGGCGGGAAGCCGTCCATCCACATCCAACAAAACCGGGGGTGTCCGGAAGAAACTCCCTCGTAAAATGGTTGCCTATGCGATATTTATTCTAATCATGCTCCTATTTTCCAAGTTTGTTTATGTGGCCAGCATGACAGGGTTCTACGCCTTTTATTTGATTGAACATGACCAGCTTTCGGTCGAAAGAGCGCAGCTCTTCATATTCACCTTGCTTGCTGCCGGAGCTGTAGGAACGTTCATGGGTGGACCCTTAGCGGATCGTTTTGGGAGACGCAATATGATCTGGTTCTCTATTCTAGGTACAGCGCCGTTCTCGCTGCTTCTGCCATACGCCAATTTGTTCTGGGCAGGTGTCCTTTGTGCATGTATCGGGTTTATTTTGTTATCCGGTTTTTCCGTCATTGTCGTTTATGCACAAGAGCTGCTGCCAGGCAAGGTGGGTACGGTATCTGGATTGTTCTTCGGATTGGCCTTTGGTTTAGGCGGGATCGGATCAGCTGTGCTGGGGACGCTGGCTGATGCAACAAGCATCACCTTTGTTATTAAGCTCTGTGCCTTTTTGCCATTAATCGGATTGTTGGCAGCCTTCCTTCCAACAGATAAAAAGCTAAATTTGCATGATATTGAGCTGCCGCAAACGGCAGTGAAAGCATGATTCATTAAGGCATAGGGTAATCTCATAGCTGCTAGGACGCGCTTCCCATGTAGGTTTGCAGAGGGAGCTTGGGTCGTGTAACAATAGAGAGAGAATAAGCAAAAGGGAGAGGAGTGGGATTCATGGATATGAAAGAAGCGATTCGCAATCGCCGCAGTATCGGGAAGATTAAACAGGATCCTGTCGACAAATCACTAATCGAAGAAATCCTTGAAGCAGGTATTTGGGCGCCTAACCATTGTTATACAGAGCCATGGAGGTTCTGGGTCATGACTGGAGAAGGCAGAGGATTGTTGGGTCGAGGCTATGCCGAGGTTGCCGCTGCAGAAGCGGATCCGACGCTTTCTGAGGAGGAGTTATCCAAACTGAAAAGCGCTCAGGAGAAGAAAGCATTCCGTGCTCCTGTTATTATTGCCGTGGCTGTAACACCGTCAGTGAAGCCTGTAGTTCCGGAGATCGAGGAATATGCGGCAGCGCATGCCGCTGTGCAAAATATGCTGCTTACAGCGCATGCACTAGGCCTAGGAACGATATGGCGGACGGGTGCACCTACCTATCATCCGAAGATGCGGGAGGCGTTCAGTCTAGTGGGAAAAGAGGAGCTGGTCGGATTCATCTATATCGGCTACCCGGACATGGAACCACCGAAGGCAGCGCGGGTGCCGTTCGCGCAAAAGACGGTTTGGGTAAGCGAATAGCCCCCAATATAAGAAAAGACTATTTTTCACGTTTAACGGTGAAAAATAGTCTTTTTTTTGTCTCTGTATGACACGAGAGTGTCATAACTTATTTCTTAAGGGCAACCGCAACCTGCGCGGCCGTTTGCGCGTTGTGGTAAACGAGCGCGATGTTCGTCTCCAAGCTGCGACCTTCGGTCAGCTGTTTGATGCGCGCTAGCAGGAAAGGTGTGACCTTTTTGCCGGTCACGTTTTGATCTTTGGCCTCAGCCAGCGCTTGCTGGATGACGCCTTCGATCTCGTGATGGTCCATCGCGGATTCCGCGGGGACCGGATTGGCGATGATGGCGCCGCCGGCGAGGCCAAGCTCCCACTTGGTACGCAGCATAGCCGCAACCTCGGCTGCCTCATCGAGGCGGAAGTCAACGCCGTAGCCGCTTTCGCGGGCGTAGAAGGACGGGAACTCGCTCGTTTTGAAACCAACCACGGGAACGCCGTGGGTTTCCAAATACTCGAGCGTACGGCCAATATCGAGGATCGACTTCACGCCTGCGCAGACGACAGCGACGTTCGTTTGAGCCAGCTCGGTCAAGTCAGCGGAGACGTCCATCGTTACTTCACCTTCGCGGTGAACGCCGCCGATACCGCCGGTAGCGAACACTTCGATGCCGGCAAGCGCCGCGCCGATCATCGTTGCGGCAACGGTCGTTGCGCCGATTTTACCGGACGACAGGATGTAAGGGAAGTCACGACGGCTGACTTTTTCTACATTGGCCGTTGTCGCGAAAGCCTCAAGCTCCTGCTCGTTCAAGCCGATCTTGATTTTGCCATCCATAATGCCAATCGTTGCAGGAACAGCGCCGTTGTCGCGGATGATTTGCTCAACCTTTTTAGCCATTTCAATGTTCTGCGGATAAGGCATCCCATGGGAAATAATTGTTGTCTCCAAGGCTACGATTGGCTTATTGTTCGCAAGAGCATCTTTCACTTCGTCGGTAAATGTCAGATAGGAAGTATTCATAATAGGGATCAGTCTCCTTTAGTTATCGATTGTATAGTTTGTTGCAGTCGTTCTTCGGTTAGTTCACTTGCTACAGATTGATCGGTTTGAAGCGTAATATGTGCGGCAGCGAGACCATAGGAGCAGGCCTCCATAAAGGTATGTTGATGCGTTACACCATAAGCGATACCAGCGAGGAGAGCATCGCCTGCGCCGGTAACTTCCACGACGTTGGTAGGAATAGGAGGGAAAAGCTTCTCACCTTCCTCGCCTACATACATCACACCCGCGCTGCCTAGTGTAATGAATACGTGTTTCACGCCCCGTGCCATAATAGCTCTAGCCAGCTTGGCGTAATCTTGATCGGTTTCTTCCGAGGAACCAGAAAGCAGACGGGCTTCTTCAAGGTTAGGGAAAATCGCTGTAATACCATGAAGCTCCTGCGGGAGCTTTTTCGCTTTTTCGGAAGAGACAGGGTCAATGAATAGCGTGATGCCATCTTCTTTACAGCGCTTAATTAATTCTTGGAGCGTATCCGCAGGCAAATTTGTATCGGCGATGACAAGCTGTGAAGCGGCAATATGGGACCATTTGTCCATCAAAAGCTGGGGTGTACATTTATCGTAAATTTCCATGTTGGCAAAAGCTAAAAACATCTCGCCCGTGGCGTCGAGCAGCGCTGTGTAGGTTCCCGTGTTCTCGCCCTGTAGGACAATCGTTTGGCTGACGTCAACACCGCGCTTTCGTGTTTCTTCAAGCACCCACTGGCCAGCCTTATCGTCACCGACAACGGTTAGGAGTGCTGTCCGGCAGGATAAACCGGCGAGTGTTTCTGCGATATTGCGCGCAACACCACCGCAGGACTCGGTGACCGTGACCGGATTCGAGGAGGCCAGTCGAATGGCCTGCTTGCTGACCGCTTTACTGTCGAGATTCGCGCCGCCGATACACATGATTGTAAGCTCATCAGATGTGACATAGGCTCGGCCTCGGATCGTACCTTTCTTGGTCAACGCAGCGATATAGCCGGCAACAGCAGATCGTGAAATACCTATCATACTAGCTATTTCATTTTGGGAAATGAATGGATTTTGACGTATGAGTGCTAAAATTTGCTGTTCACGATCCATGAAAAGCTCCTTTCAAACGAAGAACTACCTTTAGTTTAACGCACAATAAAACAAATGTCCAGTAGATAAACAAATGTCTGAAACATACTAGTGAAACAGAAAAAAGCCTTCCCCTAAACCGGGAGCAAGGCTTCTTTAACTCAAAATTTCGTACTAAGAAGTGCGGGAACGTTTGCGGAGTCCGAGCAGTCCAAGTAAACCAAGCAAACCTAGGTAATTCCACCAAGGCGAAGCTTTGTCTTTGGCCCCAATTGCTGCCTGGGTATGGACCTTTAAAGCCTTCATCGACGTTGGAGGTGTAAGTCCATATGCAGCCGCATGACTATTCATGCTGTTCATTGTACGCAAATTAGCATCCGCGCCGGGCATGCCGAAAGGATTCGTGTCAAAGAAAGTTGGTGAGCCTTGTTTGGCATCTTCCCAACTATCGGCTTGCGAAATCATTTGCTGGTCAGGAGAATGCATACGATGATACTGATGAGCCCCAAGGAGGGCAGTGATTGACAAAAAAGATACCATCCCCAACTTCATAAATCTAGAAACCATGATCCATACCTCCAAGATTTGTTGAATGGGTTCTGTAAGTGTAGGTATGGATATATTCCCCTATGTACAAGAAACTATGCTGCTTTCTGTAAAATTGAAAAAAACCGCTGTTCCCCAATTTGGGAACAACGGTTTCAATGATATTACTTCGTAACTGTCACTTGTACAGTCGTTCTCATGTTGGAATATGTGACCGTAATTCTAGCAGTCCCTTTGCCGGTTGCTCGGATGATACCATCCTTCACATCAGCAATCATGATGTTCGACGATGTCCATAATGCAGGCTTGGTTACATCTTCTTCAGACCCGTCTGTGTAGGTAGCCAACGCCTCAATCTTAGCCGTTTTGCCTTCTTGCAGCTCGATTTTGACGACATCTGTTTTCAAATATTTCAGTGAATCGATTTCCACGGGAATAGCGACCATTTTGCCGCCGAAGGATCCGGTGATCGTTGTTTTGCCTGAACCAGTTGCTGTGAAAAGCCCATCCGTGACAGTTCCTAGCTTGTAGGACATGACTTTCCAGGTTGCTGTCTCAGTGACATCTTTGGTAGAGCCATCCGCTAAAGTAGCGGTTAATTTCACTTGTACTTGATCGCCGCTTTTGGTGACGATGAAAGATTTATCAGCGACTAGTGTCTGAATCACGCCGATTTCAACCGGAATGGTTACACTCTTACCGCCATAAGTTGCCGTTATCGTTGCTTTTCCTCGGGAAACCGGTGTTACAACACCCTTGGATACTAGCGCGATGGTGCTGCTGCTTGATTTCCACTCAGCCTCATTGGTGACGGTGCGAGCCGCGCCGCTTGCATCTGTAGCCGTCAGAACGATAGATCTTGTTTCATTTAAGTCAAAAACTAGATTGGCGACATTCGCCGAAAGGTCGCTGGCCATATCGACTGTGACCGAGATTGTAACTGTCTTGCTATCCAGTTGAGCAGAGAGGGTCGTTTCTCCTGAAGCTATAGCTTTTACTTTACCTCCGTCAACAGTGGCAACTTTGAGATTACTGCTTGTCCAGATGACATCTGCTGCTGCATTGCTATTTTTTGTATCATCGGTATAAATAGCTTCTGCTGTCAAAGTAACAGAATCGCCTTTTTTCATCACTAGCTTTTCTTGACTGACCGTCAAACTTTTCAGTACGCCAACTGATACTTGAATGCTAGTTGTGCGTGTACCGTATTTCCCAGTAATCGTTGCTGTGCCGGTAGAGACCCCTGTGATTTCACCGCCCCGTGCTTCGGCGATATCTTTGGAGCTAGTCGTCCATTCTGCCAGGGATGTGACATCCAATTCTCTGTTGTCTTTGAAATAAGCGGTCAACGTGACTTTATCGGACCCGCCTTTTTGTAAATTAACGGCTTTTTTACTTGCTTTGATGGTCGTAGGGATATCGACTTCGACTTTGGTTGTCGTTGTTTTACCGCCGTATTTAGCGGTTACCGTGGCTTCACCGGATTTATAAGCTTTAACTAAACCTTTACTGACAAATGCAACGGCATCGTTATCCACGCTCCAAGTCGCGCTATCTGCGATGGTATTGTCGCTTGTACCATCGGCATAAGTAGCAGTCAGAGTAAGGGCGGGAAGCACTTGGCCTACTTGCATTGAGAGTAGGTCGGTACTAACGACTAAACGGCGAGGAACTTCAACATCAACGTTAGCTGTAACTACTTTATCACCGTATTTGGCATAAATCGTCGCTTCACCGATGGATATGGCAGTTAGCTTACCTTTGGTGACTTGGACGATATCTTCATCACTCGAAGCCCATTCAGCGCGATCTGTAAAGTTAACAGGTGTAGCGCTGTCGATGTAGGTAGCTTCTAATTTCAGATCTTTAATTGCATTTTTCTTCATTAAGACATTTGGTTGATCTAATGTGAGTTTCAACGTACTGTCCACATCAACTTTAACCGTTGTCGACTTAGTACCGTATGTAGCAGTCAAATTAGCTGTACCTACACCGTAACCTTTTACTGAACCATTAATTACATCAGCAACGTTCGGTTTATCAGTGGTCCATACTGCTTTAGCGGATACGTCAGCGTTTGTACCATCTGGGTAGGTAGCGTTCAGTACGATGGGTTCCGTTCCATTAAGCAGTAAGGATATACTGGATTTCACAGCATCAATACGTCTTACAACTTCAACATCGACTGGCAATGTCAGAGATTGATTCATGTATTTAATCGTAATCGTTGCACTGCCGGGGTTTTGTCCCTTCACTAAGCCATTCGTTACCGTCACAATGGAGCTGGTATCAACGGTGTAATCAGCTTTGCTAGTTACATCTTCGGAAGTGCCGTCATCGTAAAAAGCTGTAATCTTAACTTGATCAGTCGCATTAAGGCGAAGAGCCAGGGACTGTTTATCTTTGGTTAACGATTTTACCTTTTTGCTAACATCCACGTTAACGATTACGGTCTTACCCATATATGTGGCAGTGATTACGGCCTTGCCTTCTTTTTTGGCTGTCACCACACCCGCATAGACGGAGGCAACATCGGTCGAACCTGAATTCCAATCGGTTTTGACGGTTGCATTCTCGGTAGAGCCGCTTACGAAGATGGCGGTTGCTGTCAGATTGGCTGTATCTCCGACTTGCAAGGCAAGCTCGTTTTTATTCAGGACGAGTTTAGAAATCTCATCAGCTGCAAAAGCGGTTCCTGTCACTAAGGATTGCGTAGCTAGAATAAAGATAAATACCAAGGATAACCACTTACTGTGTCTAGACTTCATTTCTCTCGTTCCCTCCATTGTTGTTCCTATACGATTTATAAATGAAAATTATGGAACGCTAGTATTATCGGAAGCTAGGGGGTTAAAATGAATAGTTGTCACAATAAATACCCAAATTCATCCATGGAATAATAGTTCATAAGGATAACTGATGAAAATAAGTTCAATCTATGTAATTGGTAAAAATTACTTAAGCTTAGAGGGGGGCTGTTAACAAAGGTTGCAGCAAGTTGTTATTGTTACGGAGGCAGGCGAAGCTTTCCCCTTATTTATTTGAGTTTGGGAGAAAGGTCGGAATACCTGAACTTGAGGGATTTGATTGGATTAAATCCAATGATGTCTTATGACATCGGCGGTTAGGACTAGTTCCATTGGATTTATACAGTGGAATATGTGGAAATAGCTCAGAAGAGCTGGTTTT
>NZ_WHOC01000035.1:0-570 GCF_013141785.1 Paenibacillus germinis | reverse complement strand
CCATGCTCTTCAGTCGCTGCCAGCTTCCCGTTCTTCAGCCGTTCGGTCGTGAACTTCACCGCATTACGAAGAAAGTCATTGTTCAGCGCGACTTTGGATCTTTCCTTGACGGTCCCACTAGGTTTATGATCGCTCATGCGCCAGCTTCACTCCCTCGAATAGTAATTCCGCTAGATGCATGACCTTCACGGGTTTTCCACGGTAGGATAAATTGCCTGCAATATTCATTAAACATCCCATATCTAGTCCAACTAGCACTTCTGCTTCCGTTTCTAACACGTGATCCGATTTCTCAGATACCATGGCTCCAGATATATCGCACATTTTCACTGCAAAAGTCCCGCCAAACCCACAACAGTCCTCTGCATGTGGAAGGGGGACCAACTCCAAGTCTCGAATATTTTGCATCAGCTGCATCGGTTCCTCTTTGACACCTAACAGTCGGCTGCCGTGGCACGACGGATGATAGGTCACTTTGTGCGGGAACACGGCCCCCAAATCCGTAACGCCCAATACTTGCACGATGAACTGTGTGAATTCATATGTTTTTTCTACTAATCGGTTCGCTCT
>NZ_WHOC01000001.1:0-1154 GCF_013141785.1 Paenibacillus germinis | reverse complement strand
TTCGGCGCAGAGTCACTCGACCAGTGAGCTATTACGCACTCTTTCAATGGTGGCTGCTTCTAAGCCAACATCCTGGTTGTCTGTGCAACTCCACATCCTTTCCCACTTAACACACACTTGGGGACCTTAGCTGATGGTCTGGGCTGTTTCCCTTTTGACAATGGATCTTAGCACTCACTGTCTGACTCCCGGATTTAAGTTTGTGGCATTCAGAGTTTGACTGGACTTGGTAACCCTTGGCGGGCCCCGCACCCAATCAGTGCTTTACCTCCACAACTCAACATCCGAGGCTAGCCCTAAAGCTATTTCGGGGAGAACCAGCTATCTCCGAGTTCGATTGGAATTTCTCCGCTACCCCCACCTCATCCCCGCATTTTTCAACATGCGTGGGTTCGGGCCTCCAGTGAGTGTTACCTCACCTTCACCCTGGACAGGGGTAGATCACACGGTTTCGGGTCTACGTCCACGTACTAAAGCGCCCTATTCAGACTCGCTTTCGCTGCGGCTCCGTCTTTTCAACTTAACCTCGCACGGGAACGTAACTCGCCGGTTCATTCTACAAAAGGCACGCCATCACCCATATAGAGGGCTCTGACTTTTTGTAAGCACACGGTTTCAGGTTCTTTTTCACTCCGCTTCCGCGGTGCTTTTCACCTTTCCCTCACGGTACTGCTTCACTATCGGTCACTAGGGAGTATTTAGCCTTGGCAGATGGTCCTGCCGGATTCCGACGGGGTTTCACGTGACCCGCCGTACTCAGGATACCTCTAGGGATTTCGTTCGATTTTGGCTACAGGGCTTTTACCTTCTATGCCGGACCTTTCCAGATCACTTCGCCTACCGAACTAACCCCACAACGAGGTCCTACAACCCCAAGGAGCAAGCTCCTTGGTTTGGGCTATTCCGCTTTCGCTCGCCGCTACTGACGGAATCACTTTTGTTTTCTTTTCCTCCAGGTACTTAGATGTTTCAGTTCCCTGGGTATGCCTCTACTATTGCTATGTATTCACAATAGAGTAACTGCGCATTACCACAGCTGGGTTCCCCCATTCGGACATCCCCGGATCAAAGCCTGCTTACGGCTCCCCGAGGCATTTCGTCGTTCGCCACGTCCTTCTTCGGCTCCTAGTGCCTAGGCATCCTCCGTGTGCTCT
>NZ_WHOC01000034.1:0-1320 GCF_013141785.1 Paenibacillus germinis | reverse complement strand
AAAAGTGTGATGTTTCATAAATAAATATAAAACGGAGCCCGCAAACCCGCGTGACTCCGTTTGTTTTGTTTCATAATAAATAGTAAATTCTATTTTGCTATATCCCCATAGAGCCTCTGTTTCATAACCAAATACTACTATTGGAGGAAAACACAGCCCACCAAGGGGCTTCATAGTTTTAATTCAAATGGTAATCGCCCGCCCAGCTCGGCGTATCCGTCGTGATCCAATTGCCAAACAATCCGGGAGGAAACGCTTTATTTCTGCTGCAGCAGGCCATAATATAGTGCAAACCTCAATACGACACCGGTATCACCGTTGCCAATGAGAGGTTCGTCGACAACTCGGTTCGTCGGTATGTGCTTGGGTGTTTCTGTAAATACGGCTTTATATGCCGGCATTCTGTTCCCTCCGTTATCTTCATGCTAGACCTCTTCCCACAATCTCCTGATGTTATCGAGGCTGATCTTCGTACCGGCTTTGCATTCTTCCATCCCTTCGAATTCAAGCGAAATGTACCCATCGTAGCCGGAGTTTTTGACCACACGAAGTACTTCCCTCATATCGATGTCTCCGTGACCGACAATGGCACCGCGCAAATAATTGCCGCTTGTGGTCTTAAACCAGCCTTCACCCGGATTCAGATAAGAAGGACGAAGATAGAAGTCTTTCACATGCACCATAGAGGCATATGGCAGGTTCTTCTTCACAGCCGCAACCGAATCTTCATCGACGCACATGAAATTGCCGATATCCAGCGTTGTGAGGAAGTTCGGACGATCGACCACTTGAACCAGAGTCTGCACCCGATCACTTGCTTGTATGAAATAGCCGTGGTTCTCGACGCTGGTCACGATACCAAACTGTGCAGCGTAATCTGCGATTTGCCTGCATGCCTCTACTAAACGATTCAACTCTCTGTTAAAGCTGCCTATGGAATTGTCGCTGCTGCTCGCGACGTCATGCCGCATCCGCTTAACACCTAGTCTCGCCGCAATATCGACTTCCGCTTTCACACGCGCAATCTCCTGTTCATAGGCTTCCTGCGTATCGGTAACGAAATTGGCCCCGATTGTATAACTCGAGACTTCGATCCCCCGTGACTTCGCCTTTTCACGAATCGCATCGGCTAACTCTGGCTGACCGACCAAACTAGGCACGATCTCAACATGCTCGCCTCCTTGGTCGGCAATCCAATCGATCACACCCAGAATATCCATTTCTCCAGATATTAAAGCACGGGACAAACTATATGTACTGACGCCTAGTTTCATATTCTTCACCCTCAATTCATTTATGATTGGTTACAGCTGAATCTCT
>NZ_WHOC01000033.1:0-7934 GCF_013141785.1 Paenibacillus germinis | reverse complement strand
GTGTCATGCTTCTCTGTTACTAAAATCAGCTCTGGCTCCAACTCTACGCCACCTTGATCTCCGAATAATTTCACAGTAGTCTCATCTTTCTTAGCGTGAAGCGTGAAGCTCACATCTACGAGCAGAGAGGCCCCATTCTCGAAACGGATCAACGCGTTTGCCAAATCCTCGACACCGTTCGTGTTTGGATCATAGTCTGCAGCCTTGTAGAACGACAGGTTGCGAACATGAGATCGATTACCCAACTTCTTATATGTATTGCCGCTGATTGAAACAGGTTTCGGCCGCCCCATCAAATACCAGATCAGATCAAGTACATGTACGCCGATATCGATGAGAGGACCCCCGCCCGAGCGCTCTTGATCCGCGAACCAGCCTCCCGGATTACCGAGTCTGCGGAGAGAGGAAGCCTTCGCATAGTAGATTTCACCCAGCTCGCCGTTGTCGATAAACCGTTTCACGAGCTGTGCATTTGCATCGTATCGTCGCACGAAGCCAACTTGCAGTGTCTTGCCAGTCTCACGCACCGCCTCCTGAATCTGAAGCGCTTCTTCGACTGTACGGCATAATGGTTTCTCTACCAACACATGCTTGCCAGCCCGCAGAGCAGCAATGCTGATCTCAGCATGTGTATTGTTCCACGTACAAATACTAACCGCTTCCACTTCTGGATTAGCCAGAAGCTCTCTGTAATCCGTGTACACATGAGAGATGCCGTATTGCTTTGCCTTCTCCTCCGCCCGCGCCCCATTCAAATCGCAAACTGCATACAGTTCTACTCCTTCCAGCTTCTGATACGATTTCAAGTGAAAGCCGGATATCGATCCGACACCAATGATGCCAATTTTCATTTTCGATACGATCATGAGTGTACATCCTCCTAATATAGGGATCTTTGATTCAACTGCCGCTCAAATAGCCAGCTGTGCGTACTGATCCGGCTTGATACCCTCATACCGGACGAATGCGCGTTTGAACGAGTACACATTTTCGTACCCTACCCGAAGCGCGACATCGTCGACTCCGCACTTCTTCTCCCGCAACAGCTCCTTGGCCGATTCCATACGCAATCTGCATAAATAGTCATAGAAGTTGATGCCCGTCACTTCCTTGAACATTTTGGAGACGCTCGAAACCGACATTTGGAACAGATCCGCAAGCTTTTTTAGCGAAACTTCCGTGCTTGTATAATTCTCATTCACATAGAGCAGCATCTTGCCGCCAACCTCCATCGCCGAAGTCGTGTTGGAATACCGCATTCTTTCGCATATTAACGTTCCCACTTCAAAAACGTAGCTCCAAAGCGCTTCGCCGTTCGCCGTCTTTACTTTGCTCTCAAATTGCTTGGCGTAAATGCCTGCATCAATATTCAGCTCCTGAAGCACTCTCAGCATCGTCTCCATCAATAGCGAAACAAGCTTGATCGTACTGGCGTCCGACAGCTGTCTTTTGCGGTTTTCCGTGCTGATTTCGTCCAATATATGCGTCAGAGTGTCCAGGTTCCCGATCTTGAGATTATTGATCAGCTGCACTTCCCAATCCGTCGGATAATAATAGTCGACGTTCGTTTCGATGGCGTCCTCCTGCGCCGCTCTAGCATTTCCGCGCGAAAACAATGCAACCTGCAAGCTTTCATTGGCCGCGTAATACGACTTGCTGATGCCGACAAGTCCTTTCTCTATGGCCCCGTGGAAGACGTCTGGCCGGATGTCGCACATCTTACAGATTTCGATCTCGATTTCGGAAGCGATTCGCTCAAGATGACCATCCTCGCCAAACCTCTGTCCGGAAGAAACGATCATTGCTTTATCCGCATTCGTCACTTCGAACAACTCATAGTCGAGCTGATGGCGGTTCATCACGCTTTCCACTACCATGATGGTTATGACCTCGATCTTGCGAATGATCTCCAAATCGGAAATTTCCCGCATCGTTTGGAAGCTGATCAGCATCGTACAATAGTACATGTCCTCTTTATAGCCGAGTCCGAATTTTTTTAGCCCGTTCATGTGCTGGTCGTCCGTAAAGTAGCCCTTTAGCATCCGAAGCAGCAAGTTCGACTTAGCTGCGCTTTCATAGTCCTCGACAGCCCGCTGGAGCGTATGGTTTTCAAGCATCAGGCGATCGAACGACTTTTCGATTAGCTTGTATTCGGAGCCTGAATCATCGTTTCGCACGGCTTCGGACAACTTGTGCAGCAAGGCCGCGAGAGGGCGGTAGCTGACTTTGGCCAGCAGGAATGCCGACGGTGTACCGAACAAGACGGATATCAGAATGGCGAGGAGAGAGCCAAATACATTCCGAATCCCGATTACCGTGCTGTCCGGGTAGGTGACCTTATACTGCCAATCGCTTGCCTGAGACGAAACAACAAGCTCGTAAGACACCCCTTGAGCTTGACGATCGCCAACCATCGTCCGCGATTGCCGATAAACGGGCGAATCTTTAGTCGAAACCATAATCTCGTCGTACTCGCTTCCGCCGAACCGCTGTATATAATCGGCTAAGTACGCGCTGTCAATGAAAAGAAGCAATACGGCGCGCGGGCTGCCCACGACTTCTAGGCTTTGCAGGACGGGAATGACCCGTTGAGTACTGCCCCAATGCTTCATATTTACCGGCTGCATGATTTTAAAATAGGTGTATTTCGGTATGGAATCGTCAAAAAACATTCGCGTCTCGTCGTCGAACGAAGCTATGGACGAAAAGAAAACGTCCGTCGCGGAGTCGCCCCACTCGGAAAGGACCAGCTCTTTCTCGGGAAATATGACTGCGCCGAACGAAAGGATGCTCATCGCGCCTACCGCATTATGCAAATCCTTGCGGATCTCTTGCATCTTGATCAAATCGAATTCCTGGTCGAATACGTTCGTATTGGACATCATTTTGGTAACCCACGTTTCGTCGCTCAACACTTTGCCCAAATTTTTCAGTTCATTCAGTTTGTTGTCCATGCTATCCGCGATTCGCTTCGCATCCGCCGCATGCTTCTCGTAAAGCTCCCGTTTTTCTTCAATTACGTTCCGATAAGCGTTTAAAGCGCTAAACACGAAAATCGGGATGAGCAGTATGGCGGTGTAGGAAAGAAACGTTTTTCGAAACGTATTGCTCCCGAAGCTTTTATTACGCAAATGCCGCCCTCTCCTTCCGTTTGGACTACCCAACATAGCAAAAACAAAGAAGAGAAAACGGCAGATCCTTTCCACCATTTTCTTCCTATTCTATCATCGGGGCGCCGTTACTGGATGCTGTTATATCTATCATGCAGCTGCTGATCGATTTCAAGCAGCTGATCAAGTCCGAGCTTTTTCAGTTCGGCCATATACTGATCCCAGTCGTCGAGCGATTTTTGGCCCAGTGCCAGCTTGGTTGCAAGCTCGGTAGAGTATGTGTTCAGATTGGTTAAAATCTTGGTCTTCATCTCCAGCTGCTTATCGTCCGGAATCGCCAAGTAATTTTGGTTCATATTGACAAAATACGGCTTATACTTCATGACATTCAGCTCATTATCCGCTTTGTGCTTAGGCACTCTGGTCAGCTCGAACTCGAGATTGGCGAACTGCACGGACGGAAATACAGTGCCTCCGAATAGATGAGCTCCCGTTACCTGCCCGGTTTTGGCATCTTCTTCGTCCGATCCTTTGTTGATATACACTTTCGCGCCGCCGTCCATCTTGTACGTTTGCCCTTCGATCCCCCAATAAAAAAGATCGGCGTATTTCTCCGAATAAATCACGTCAAAAAATTTGATTGCCGCCTCCACGTTTTTGGCGTCCTTCGTAATCGCATATTTCTGCCATGCGAGGAACGGGGGCTCCAGCTGAGCTGCCGGCGTAATGCCGCCCACCGCTTTGAGCGGCATAAGCGGAAGAAACTCGCCGCCGCCTCGAATAAGTTGCTCCTGATACGTCTCCAGATTGTAGTCGCTTAAGGAAGCGACTTTGTTGTCCGCCATTTTTTGCTGAATTTGCTCGTTCTGTGCGCCGATCAGACTCGTATCGAGAACGCCTTCCTTTACAAGCTTCTGCAAATACCTAAAATAATCCTTTATTCCCTCTTGATACCATGGGGACACAACCTTCTTGTTCTCCACGTCGACCGCCGTAATGGCCGTACCGAGCCCGAACCATTGCGCAATGGAGCCCGAGAAATCGCCCGGGTCGTAGACGAGCACCTCGTCCTTCTGCCTGTTGCCGTTGGCATCGCCGTCGCGCATCGCTTTAAGCGTTTGCAAATATTCGTCGGCTGTCGTCGGAACCGGAAGCTTCAGCTTATCGAGCCAATCCTTGCGGAGGAGCATCGTGAGCGAAACGGGCGCCGGATCTTTTTGCTGATACATTTTTTTGTGAAGATTGCTGAACCAGTACATTTTGCCGTCGGGGGACGTCGTCGTTTTTTTGGCAAAAGGAAATTCTTTGCTGTACATTTTCTCGATATTGCCGTTGCTGTATTTCTCGATTAGCGGTTTCAGGTCGAGAAGGACGCCTTGCTTGGCCAAATTAAGAACCGTCGTATTATCGAGCGCGGATATGTTTACGATGTCGGGAAGGCTGCTTCCGGACGCCATTCTCGTTTTGATGACGACGCTGTACTGTTCGTTCGGAACGAGCTCGTAATCAAGCTGCAGCCCGGCGCCGCTGAATAACTTGTCGAACTCCTTCCACACCGGGTACTTCTCCCTGTCGTCGAATTTAATAAACTTGTTTACGCGGGTGGGGCCAAGAAGCTTAAGCTTGCTAGTCTGTTGGGCGGGGGATGCCGGGCTCACGCCGTCTTTCGGTTTCTCATCGGTGCTGCAGGCGGTCATCGCCGCGATCGGAACAGCCGCCGTCATGGTCAGCAGGAACGCTTTTTTCCACTTCTTCATATAAATTCCTCCTCGAATGAATAGGACTATTCTTTCAGTGAACCCAGAAGCGCTCCCTTGATGAAATATTTTTGAAAGAACGGGTACGTAAAAATGACAGGGAGAGTCGTAAACACGATGATCGCATATTTCAATTGGATGTTCGACAGCATATTGGACACGGCGGAACGGGTATCCTCGAGCGACAGCGCTTTCAAATCGACGGTCTGCTGAACGACGACGCGGTACAAATACATTTGCAGCGGGTGAAGCTTCTCGTTCGGCAAATAGACGAGCGCGTCGAACCAGCTGTTCCAGATGCCGACTACCGTATAGATGGCAATGACCGCCATGATCGGCTTCGAGACGGGAAGCAGGATCCGGAAGAGCAGCTGCCAGTGTGAAGCGCCGTCCACAAAAGCGGATTCCTTAAGTGCTTCCGGTATCGTCGTAAAGTAGGTTCTGACCAGAATGATGTTCCAGATGCTGACTGCGCCGGGAATGATGACCGCGAACATCGTGTTGTACAGACCGAGCTTGTTAACGAGCAAATAAGTTGGGATTAGCCCACCTCCGAAATACATGGGGATCAAAATATAGGCGATCACCCATTTACGCCCCTTCAATTTGCGTACGGTTAGCGGGTAGGCGCCCAATACGGACGTGAGACAGTTCAATAATGTGCCGCTTACGACATAAATAATCGTATTCGAGTACGCCCACCACATTTTCGTGTCCCTGAAGATCAGCTCGTAGGAGCCGAGAAACAAGCCTTTCGGATACCAAAATACGTTCATCGCCGCAACCTCTATGGGCGCGCTGACGGACATGATGACGACGTAATAAAACGGGTAAAGCGTAATCAAGCAGATGACGAGCGATATCGCGTAAAGAGCGACGTCTACTGCGATTGAGCCTTGTCTGATCGTATTCGAACTGCTTCTGACCATGTTAGCCATCGTACTCCCCCTCACCATAAAGCGTAGTCGGAATACTTCCGGCTTAGCGCGTTTGCTATGTACAGCAGCGTAAAGTTGATGAGCGATATAAACAGGCCGATTGCCGTCCCCGAGCTAAAATTGCCGCCCAGAAGGCCGTCGCGGTACAAATAAGTGCCGATAACGTCGGCGGTTTCGAATAGTGCCGGATTGTAGATCAACAAAATAAATTCGCTGTTTGCCGAAAGAAGATTTCCGATCGCGAAAATAAGCAGGATAAAGATAGTTGGCCGAATGGAAGGCAGCGTAATATGAAGCATCTGCTTGAACCGGTTCGCTCCGTCCATTTTGGCCGCTTCATACAGATGTGGATCGATCGACGACATGGAAGATAAATACAAGATGCTGCTCCAGCCGAACGACTTCCAAATGCTCGTGATCGTATAGATAGCTGGAAAGTACGCAGGCTCCGCATTCAGAGGGATCGGTGTTCCGCCGAACAGCTTGACTACGGCGTTAAAGATACCGTCCGTATTGATAAAGGAGAGCACCATGCCCGCAACGACGACATTCGAAATAAAATGAGGCAAATAGCTTGCCGTTTGCACGTATTTTTTGAACAAGCCGCTCTTCAATTCGTTAAGCAGAAGTGCAAACAGAATCGGCACCCAAAATCCGAAGGCGAAGAAATAGAGGCTGAGCATAAACGTGTTGCGCATTAGTCTGCCGAAATACGGGCCGTTAAAAAATTCGATGAAATGCTTAAAGCCGACCCAGTGAACGCTTTCATGAAACGATAGGAAAGGTTTTCCCGGGTAATAATCCTGGAAAGCGATGACGATTCCGTACAACGGAATATAGCTGAAAATAAAAATATGCAGCAGTACAGGCAGCATAATCAAGTAAAGCTGCATATTCTCGCGCAAGCGAAATGAAACGAACTTGTTCGGCTGACCGGTTGCTTTCATGATCTTCTCCTTTACCGAGCGATTGCGGCAATTCCGGGCCCGTTCCGCATGCTTTATGATAAAGGCATCGCGCTAACGAAGGCAAGCAACATAATTTGATGGGATTCGCAATTTTTTCCGGCATGCGCAGCGCGGGGTTACGCTGTATTTTAACGTGCACCCACCTTCAGAAAAGCAGACCCGCCACCTGGGCCGCGGTTCAGGTAATCAAGAAGAGACAAATTCGCTGGGTCCATCTCGCCTTTGACTACCAATCGGATTCTGTATTTTCATACTAGACCTCATCCCACATTCTTCTGATGTTATCGAGGCTGATCTTAGTACCAATTTTGCATTCTTCCATCCCTTCGAATTCAATCGATATGTACCCATCGTAGCCGGAGTTTTTGACTACACGAAGGACTTCTCGCATATCGATGTCTCCGTGACCGACAATGGCACCGCGCAAATAATTGCCGCTTGTGGTCTTAAACCAGCCTTCACCCGGATTCAGATAAGAAGGACGGAGATAGAAGTCTTTCACATGCACCATAGAGGCATATGGCAGGTTTTTCTTTACAGCCACAACCGAATCCTCATCAACGCACATGAAATTGCCAATATCTAGCGTTGTGCGGAAGTTCGGACGATTAACCGCTTGAACCAGAGTCTGCACCCTATCGCTTGCCTGTATGAAATAGCCGTGGTTCTCGACGCTGGTCACGATATCGTACTGTGCAGCGTAATCCGCAATTTGCCTGCATGCCTCTACTAATCGATCCAACTCTCTGTTAAAGCTGCGTATGGAATTGTCGCTGCTGCTCGCGACGTCATGTCGCATCCGCTTAACACCCAGTCTCGCCGCAATATCGACTTCCTCTTTCACACGCACAATCTCATACTCATAAGCTTCCTGCGTATCGCTAGCGAAATTGGCCCCGATTGCATAATTCGAGATATCGATCCCCCGTGACTTCGCCTTTTCACGAATCGCATCGGCTGCCTCTGGCTGACCGGCCAATTGGATTCTAGACGGCACGATCTCGACATGCTCGCCTCCTTGGTCGGCAATCCAATCGATCACACCCAGAATGTCCATTTCTCCAGATTTCAAAGCACGGGACAAACTATATGTACTGACGCCTAGCTTCATCCTCTTCACCCTCCATTTCCTTATGATTGGTTGGTTGCAGCTGAATCTCT
>NZ_WHOC01000032.1:0-17822 GCF_013141785.1 Paenibacillus germinis | reverse complement strand
CTCGAATGCAGCGAAAGTGGCGTGAGACGTCTGAAAAGGACCTCTCAGCTGCTGAGAGCAGGCGAGTTAGTGGGTTTTGCGTCCTGAGAAGGCAGAAAAGGCTGTCTCGGAGGCACGAATGGAGCGAAAGTTTCTGAGGTGTCTGAAGAAGACCCCTCAACTGCTATTTGCTTATATGCTGCTACATTAGTAATTTAAGACGTGGAGATCGCATTACAGGGACTTAATTTGTATGGGGTTATCCCCATGCCCAGCGCAGAAAATAATATGAAAAAAACCTCCTCATGCTTGAGGAGGCTATCGTTCTTATAGTGCCTAATCTCGCACTTCCACGATAAGTTCAATTTCCACCGGTGTGTGGAAAGGCAGATCGCTCGTACCAATCGCTGAGCGAGCATGTTTGCCCTGCTCACCGAACACAGCAACTAACAAGTCAGAAGCACCGTTGATGACATAGGGCTGATCACCAAAGCCCGGAGCGCTGTTGACAAAACCGAGCATTTTTACGATTTTGACAACACGATCCAAATCTCCAAGGTAACCCTTCATAACCGCTAAGCAATTGATAATGGTTTGACGGGCCGCCGCTTGACCTTGCTCGATGGTGACTTCACGGCCAACTTTTCCTTCGTACATAAGTTCACCGTTAATGCGACAATCCTGACCGGATAAGTAAATGAGATTCCCTGTCTGATTGCAAGGAATATAAGTGAAACGCGGTTCTGGGGATGGGGGAAGCGTAATACCTAGCTCTTGTAGACGTTGTTCAATTTGGGACATAGTGTTGACCTCCTAGTCAAATGATGATTAAATCGAATCTGTCGATTCATTCGTTATGCCTCTTTATTCAGAATCCATGGACGACGCCAGTTTTCGGTTATTAACTCTCATTGAGCGACTAATACATGAAAGTGAGCATCCGTGGTTACCAATGTTGTATTTTCTGCAACAATTCCCACCCCCAAAAGCCATTTGGTATGTTGAAGTTGTAGTTTGTACAACATTTCGAACCCATTTGTTGCGAAATGACATGTAAAGGGCTCAATTGTTGCACACTATGCAACATCGAAGGGAAAAAGGTGGGATCTAGGCAGCAATTGTTGCACTTTTTACAACATCATTCAACCGATAATATGGATTCATTCATCCATCAGGCAACCTCAAGTGAGCATATATGGTGATGGATTTCGATTTAAGACACTCCAATGTAGAACAAGATTGGATAAATGAATCGACGGCCTCTAATTCGGCAGTCATGCTGCCTGATTGCTTACTCCAACATACCTCGTGCAAGCACCGGCAATTGCTCAAACGCATCACCGCACTGCATAATAATCTGATTGTGCAGGTTGACGGTGCTGCAAATATGATTAGGGATAATACGCAGCTTGTCGCCTACCTGTAGGTTGGCCGCTTGGGCGAGTGGCCCAAGATCAAGCATGCCATGCTCTTCGGACAAGCGAACGAGAAGCGCATCCTCAAGGTCCATGATGTGCCCAAAGCCCCGCAGTTGAAGCGGGTCCATGCCTGGCTGCACATCGGTAGCGAAGGTTTTGCTGCCGCCATCGATGATCGCGAGATTCGCCGACGGGCGGCTAACGATGGTGACGAGCACGCTGCCAGCGCAGTCTTCGATGCCGCAGAGACCTAAGCGGGCTTGCATCCGATCGTAGTACACGTAGGTGCCTGGGCGGACCTCCGTTACGCCTTCTACCGCAGCGGCGGAAGCAGCCGTCGGTGTGGATCCGACGCTAACGTCCGTGATAGCGATGCCCTGCGCTCTAAGACGCTCGGCCAGCTGCACCATGAGCGTGCCTTCTTCTTGACCGGCTGCAGCCACGTCGAGGGTAGGCTTTCCTGCTAGCAGGGAGCCGCGAAACGTATAGATGCCGGTCAGCCGCAAATGCGGCATGCGAGCGATCTCCACGGCGAGCGCGGAGGCCTGCTCGTAAAGCACGCCGGTTCTACGAAAGCCGGTGTCGATTTCTAGCCGGACTTGCAGCGAGTGGCCAAGTCGGCTAGCGCACTGCTCTAATTGCTGAGCGCCTGCCAAGCTGTCGACGCCGACGATTAGCTCGATTTGCTCGCTTAAGCGAATCGCTCTTTCAATCTTGCTTGCGGTCACAAGCGGGTAAGCGATGAAAATATTGGTAACGCCACCCGCCGCCATAACCTCAGCTTCGGAAACTTTCGCTACTGTAATACCGACAGCGCCAGCCGCTATCTGTTGGAGTGCGACGGAAGGGAGCTTATGCGTTTTCGCATGCGGACGCAGCTTCACATGGTGCTGGCTAACCATATCAGCCATAGCTTGAATGTTACGATCCATGCGTTCTACGTCAATTAGCAGGCAAGGTGTCTCCAAATTCTCCAACGTTTTCATCAACCTTCCACACTCTCTTTCACGGCACTTTTGCCTTCCTCTAAGTGGCTATAAAGGGTATACTTTGAAATATTCAAATAGGTGCAAATCTTCTCGCCGCCTTTTTTAATAAGAAAAGCACCTTTGGCATCCAGGAGTTGAATCATGCGCATTTTGTCCTCCTTGGTCATAACCGCCACGGGTTTGCCTACTTGCTCTTGTGCTTCTTGAATAAGAGCATCAAGCAGATCGCTTACACTCGTAACGAACGATTCCTTTACTTCTGTTTGTTCCCCAGGACGTATAAGCGTCTGCAGCGTTTTCTCTGCGATCATCAGCTCCGTGATATCGTAGTTAATGCACAGCGAGCCAACGATAGTGCCTGCTTTATTTTTCATATACATCGAACTAGAGCGCAGAATGCGTCCATCTTTGGTTTGTGTTAAGTAGTTAAACTTGTTGCCGTTTACATGATTGCCCCGCAGCAGCTCCAGGCCCAGATTCGTTCCGGGATCTCCGACTTTACGACCTGTGATGTGACCATTCGCAATCGCGACGATGGAGCTGTCGTAAGGACCTGTCAAGTCATGCAGCACGACTTCGCAGTTGTCTCCGAATTGAGCGGCAAGCCCTGTCACAAGATCGGTCAAAAACCCAAATTCATCTTGAATTGATTCCATGCCTGTCATCTCCCCGTGTAAGGTTACTCTGAGAAAAATGGTAACACAAACTGGTTGAATGTCAAACAAAAAGTTTGTTGAACTAAAAAAAAGTATGATTTTCTGTCTGTGCTCATGGTACTATGTAAAAAAGATCATTGTAAGACCGAAGGAGGGATCACCCATGAGACGCTGGTTTGCCAAATCCCTGAAACGTAAACTGTCATTGCTTATTTTATTTGCAGTTGTATTACCGCTGCTTTCAATGGGGATCGTTTCCTATAGCATCGCAACATCGGTGACGGAAGATAAAGCGAAGCAGGCGGGAATGAACACACTGAAGCAAATGTCGGACAAGCTTGATTTTGTCATTCAAGACGTTGAGAATATGTCGGTCTTTCTGATCGGGCAAAAGGATATTCAAACGTATCTCAATAACGAAGAAGGGGACGTCAACAGCTATTCACTTATCGTGGGCACCCTATGGAATTTATCGTATTCCAAAAAATACATCTCCAACATTACGATTACACCGAAAAACGGCAACCCTGCACTTTCTACAACGACCATAACCAATTCAGGATTATTTCCTCTCTCACAGCAATATGAATCCGTTTACAAATCAGCTTCAAAATGGTGGTCTCCACTGTATGAAATTCAAACATCGGACGGACCGAAGAAGGTCATTTCACTCGTCAGACCCATTCGTGATGTCAGTACTTTCAAGACGTTAGGTACGCTTACCGTTTCGCTCGATCAGGCAGAAATTGAGCGTTATTTGACAGGTGCAGGATGGGAAAGCAGCGGGTTCGTTCTTTTGTTAGATCAGTATGATCAGATCATGTCGGGTGGCGATCCGAGTTGGTTAGCACGAACTGTCGGAGAAGTTTTTCCGAAAATGGGTGAGCTAACGGAGACAAGCGGTGTGCTCAACGTACAAAGAGACGAACAGCCACACACGGTTCTGTTTAATCCGATTCCTCGGTTAGGATGGAAATTGGTTGGTTTCATCCCTACACAGATCTATCAAAAGCAAAATGGTTACGTGCTTACAGTGACAGCTGTTACGATCGTAATTGCACTGCTGCTCGCTATGGGGATGGTGCTTTATTTCTTGCAATGGGTAACAAAGCCCTTGATCAAATTGACCAAGTATCTGAAGGATCTGAATCCAGATGAGACGATTCCTACCTATGAGGTGAAAAGTGTTGATGAAGTCGGACTACTTGTCCACAGCTATAACAAGCTGAGTGAACGGATTGGAAGACTGAAGGATCAAGTACAGCTGAACGAGGCGATGAAAAAGGAAGCGGATATTATGGCTCTGCAGGCGCAGATCAATCCGCACTTTCTGTATAATACACTCTCCTCCATACACTGGATTGCTTTGATGAATAAGGATCTTCAAATTGCTGAAATGGTGGGTGCGCTCAGTGATTTCTTGAGATTTAGTTTGAATAAGGGCGAGGAGTTTTGTGCCGTTCAGCAGGAAATTTCTCATGCACAGAACTATGCCTATATACAAGCTATTCGGTTTCCAGACCAGTTTGAGATTGAATTTTTTATCGATCCCGCGATGTTGCAAACCTCGATGTTGAAGCTGCTTCTACAGCCGCTGATTGAGAACAGCCTTATTCATGGTATCCAGAAGAAAAAAGCGAAGGGTCACGTCTATGTGCATGGGGAACTGCAGGATAGTCAAATGAAATTCGTTGTTGAAGATACCGGAATAGGCATGGATGAGACGAAGCTACGCGCGATTCAAGATCAGCTCGCTTTGGCCAATCGTCAACTGGGTATGCTAAGCGAAGTCGCTAAAGAAACGAAGATAGCTGTTACTAGCTATGGACTCATCAATGTTCACCGGAGATTGTTACTGCATTATGGAGCAGAATCTGGGCTTATTGTTGAGAGTACGCAGGGTGTGGGGACGAGCATTTCATTTTCAATTCCTCTTGGGATGGGAGAACTAGCGACATGAGAATCTTGATTGTAGATGATGAGGTTATTATACGAACAGGTCTTTGTACGGTAATTGATTGGAAAGAGCTCGGGCTAGAACTGCTTCCGGCTGCCTCTTCAGCTGAAGAGGCTTTAGAACGCATTCCTGAAGAGAAGCCGCATATTGTGCTGACCGATATTCGTATGTCAGGTATGGACGGTATCGAGCTTGCACGCGAGGTGAAAGCGATACTGCCGGATACAGAGATCGTTATCCTTACGGGTTACGATGACTTCAGTTATGCACAGCAGGCACTGCGCGAAGGTGTGACCGATTACTTGCTGAAGACAAGTCGTCCGGAAGAGATTATTAAAGCTGCGCTGAAAGCGAAGCAGAACATAATGGATAAATGGGAGTCGATCAAACAAGATAACCTTCAACAGGCTGCACTGCGCAATCAGTTGTTGGAACGTGTGCTGGGTCGAGGTTTGAACGATGATAGGGAAGCTCAAGAGCAGCTGCAAGTATGGTTTAGCAAGAATGGTGTGGATTTTCACCCTGAGACAGGTGAGTCTGCAGCTATGCAAGTTCTCCTGATCGCTGTGTCCGGATGGGGGGAGACGCCTATCTTGGAGCTTCTTCAAGGAGCCGCAGAGAATATTCTTTTCGAACTGCTACCGTGCGTCACGCTGATGAAAAAGGACCATCTGCTGCTTGTCGTGCGTCACGAAGTCGGGATGACAGACCAAGCTGGGCTGACAAAGGCGCTTAAGCGCGTTACCGAAACGCTCAAATGCTCGGCTTTTGCAGCGCTTGGAACCGTAACGCAGGATTACGAAGGCCTTCGGGAATCTTATCGTGCGGCGAAAGAAGTTTTTGCTTACCAAGGGCTGCTCGGTGCACAAGGACTGTTTACGGTTGAAGATATCAGGGAACGCAGCGGTGGTCGTACGGTTTGCACGGAGAAAGAGGAAGCTGAGCTTACGGCGATCTTGATGAGCGGCAATGCCACAGAGCTGAGGCACTGGGTGAACCAGAAGGTGCGAGCTCTGCTGGAAGATGCAGCAGCGACGCCGCTTACGGTGCAGGGCTATTTGCAGTCGATGATCATAGCAGGTCATCGATGGCTTGAACGGGCCAGTTCTTCGCAAGAGGGGACCGTTCCTCTAAGCACACTGCCTACCTATGAGGGAGAAGGGCGTCCCGAAGATGAAGTCTTTAAGGTGCTTTCTGCCGTGATGACGCGTTTTCATCAAGGCTTGGATCAGAATCGCTACGCGTATATTCACAAGTCCATTGCCTATATCCGGGACAATCTGCATCAACCGATTTCGCTTCAGCAGGTGGCTGGATTCGTACATGTGAATCCCAATCATTTTAGCGAGGTGTTCAAGCGGGAGACGGGCTGTACGTATATCGAATTCGTCACTCAGGAACGGATGAAACGCGCGGTGGATATCCTCCAGGGCACTCAGACCAAAGTCAGCGATATTGCTAGAAGAGTGGGCTATGAAGATATCAAATACTTTACGCAGCAGTTCAAAAAGTATACGGGAAGAACGCCGTCTGAATTTCGTCTAGGGAATAAAGACTGAATAATGTCCCCCTCTGCGCCGAAGTTTCTCCCGTACCCCCTCCTGAATATGTCCTCTATACTAAAGTTCATAGAGAGAGCTTGAGCTTATGTATCTACGAAAACTTTTAGGAGGTCAAAACAAATGAAAAAGTCATTGATCGTTACACTGGCTGCTACTATTGTCTTAGCTTTATTAGCCGGTTGTGGTTCAAGTGGAACAAAAGAGGGTGCAGCAGGTACCGCGTCTCCCAAATCGACTGATGCAGCCAAACCAGCTGAGAAAGTAAAATTATCGATTTGGCACAACTATACAGGCGAAGATCTTCGCGCCAAAACGATGCGTGAATATATGGAGAAGTTCAAGAAGGATCACCCGAATGTCGAATTAGATATACAGGGAATTCCGCCCGATGGTTACCGTCCGCGGTTAAAAACGGTAGCTGCCGCTAATGAAATGCCAGATCTATTCGTGATGTGGCCAGGTGTCATGACTAAGGAATTCGTCGGTGGTGACTTGATTCAGCCGATTAATGAGCTGCTGGATAGCAAAGCGGAATGGAAGAACGGTTTTATGCCAGGGTCCTTTGATGACTTCACGATCTCAGGCAAAACCTACAGCGCACCGATGGCTCTGTCTCCTACTTCGATCCTTTACTATAACAAAGAAATCTTTAACAAATATAATGTACAGGCGCCTAAGACATGGGACGATCTCATGAAGCTGGTGGATACGTTCAAAAAGAATAATGTTACGCCAATCGCACTTGGCAACAAAGCGGCATGGGTTGCGCAGTCCAGCATTCTTAGCTCACTTGCAGACCGTGTAACAGGTACGGATTGGTTCCTGAAAGCAGTAGATCAGAATGGCGCCAAATTTACGGATCCAGAATTCGTACAAGCCTTGACGTATCTTCAACAGCTTGGTAAGGCTGGGGCTTTCCAAGAAGGCTTCAACAGCATTGATAATACACAAATGGAACAAATGTTCGCTCAAGGTAAAGCGGCCATGATGATCGATGGCGGTTGGGCATTACCGAACTTAGCGTCGAATACGTCCAAAGAAGCATTAGCTAACATGGCTGTTACCGTTCTGCCATCCGTGCCTAACGGCAAAGGTGATCCGAACACCCTTTCAGGCGTAGTAGGAACAGGACTTGGGATGAGTAAGAAAGTTACCGGCGCACAGAAAGCGGCCGCCTATGAACTGATCTATGCCTTGTCTGGCCCAGAGGCACAGAAAGCCATCTTGGAAAGCAACCAGCTCGTTAGCTACAAAGTAGACTTGGATACAACCAAAGTATCTTCCTTGTTTGCAGAAGTGTACAAAATGATGAACACGGTTAAGAAAACGCCAGTTTACGATGGCAAGCTTAGCTCCGCTAGTGCCGATGTCGTGAACAATGGTCTTCAAGAGCTCCTCATGGGTGGAAAGCCTGAAGATATTGCCAAAAAAATTCAAGACGCGCAAGCTAAAGCCGTCGGCAAATAAAGCACGGTCACAGGACTCCAGCCAAAGCCCGGCTGGAGCCTTTTTTCAAAAAAGATAGCAAGGAGGGAAGTTATGACCGTATCCGCAAGAATCAGAGGATTCATTACCATAGGGCTGCTTCCGGCCTTAGTACTCTATCTGTTTTTTGTCATTGTACCGATTTTCTGGTCGGCGTACTACGGCTTTTTCGACTGGAAAGGTATCGGAGCAGCCAAATTTATCGGGTTTGACAACTACGCAGAAGTGATCCAAGATCCAATCTTCTGGAAAGCTTTTAAAAATAACATGCTTATCGTTGCAGCTTCCGTTTTCGGTCAGGTACCTATTGCTATGATATTAGCGCTTCTGCTTATGCGCAGTACTTTATTTCAACGTGTTATTCGTGCTTCTGTATTTATGCCTATGGTGCTGTCCTCTGTTGTTGTCGGGATCATCTGGGGATACATTTACCACCCGCAAATCGGTATTCTCAACTTCTTACTTGAGGGCATCGGGCTTGAAAGCTGGAAGAAATCTTGGCTCTCCGATCCGAAAGTATCGATGTTCGCGCTCATGGTGCCGATCATCTGGAATTATATTGGTCCCTACATGATTATGTTCATTGCCGCTCTGCAGAATATTTCACCTGAGATTGAAGATGCTGCTCAGTTGGATGGCGTGGGTCCGGTGCGCAAATTGTTTGCAGTCACACTGCCTATGATATGGGATACGGTCAAAGTAGCCGTTGTGCTATGCATCTCCGGAAGCTTGAAGGCGTTCGATCTCATCTATGTCATGACGGGCGGTGGACCGGCACACTCCACGGAACTGCTTGCTTCTTATATGTACAACAGCACATTCAATGTGTATCGTTTCGGTTTTGGCAGCGCCATTTCCACGGCAATTATAATTCTTAGTTTGTTCTTAATTGTTGGCAGCCAATATCTCATGAAACGAGACTATCGTTAGGAAATAAATTCTCTCAGGAGGGACATCTATGGAGCAGGTTGTATCGATGCAGACGGGTTTTCCCGCTGAAGGTAAGAAGCGAAGAGGGTGGGCGCGCGGTGTCATCAACGTCTGTTTGACCCTGTATGCACTTGTCACGCTTTACCCGTTGATTTGGTTATTTATGAGTGCTTTAAAGTCCAATGAGGAATTTCATTCTCGGCCCTTTTTACTACCGACGGTTTGGAAATGGGACAATATCGTTCGAGCATGGAAAGTATCGGGTATGGGTCTCTCGCTCTGGAACTCTACTGTAGTGACGGTGGCCTCGCTCGTGCTGACCCTAGTCATTGGAGCTTTGGCAGCCTTTGTTTTATCGCGGTTTGAATTTAAATGGAAGCCGTTTTTTATGGGTTTATTTCTACTCGGAATGCTCATTCCGATTCATAGTACACTCGTACCTCTTTTTATTATTATGAAAAAAATCGGCCTTCTGAACACATACGGTGCACTCATTTTACCTTATGTGGCCTTTGAACTGCCATTAGCCATCTTCGTCATTGCGGCCTATTTAATTACGATTCCCAAAGAAATTGAGGAAGCAGCGTTAATCGATGGCACGGGCTATTGGGGCATTTTCTTTCGGATGATGCTTCCGCTTAGCTTGCCAGCCCTCTCTACGGTTGCGATCTTAGGATTTTTACGCTTTTGGAATGATTTTGCGTTCGCACTAGTCTTTATCAGCAAGCCTGCGCTTAAGACAGTTCCGCTGAGTTTATCTGCTTTTGCTACGGGGTATATGACCGATTACGAATTGACGATGGCTGCACTTGCCATTGCCGTACTGCCAACCATTATCGTGTTCTTGCTGTTCCAAGAGCAGATTATGAAGGGAATGACGGCTGGCGCGGTCAAAGGATAACAATGAATAAAATAGCCATCCTTGGATTCCGAAAAGAGTCCCTAAGGGTGGCTATTTTTTGTATTTGTGACAATCCCTCAAGCTCGTCCTCATAGTTTGCTAACAAAATTATGCTACGATTATGGGGGGTGGATAGTATGAATGACTTATCTTTTGAAACATTACAGGATTTGATTGCCAATTTCTCTATCGTCACCGCTTATTTGTTTTTGGCCAGCCAAGTCATTTATAAGGATTGGAACTTGGGTACGCCTACTACTCTGTATACCAAACTTCATATAGGCGTTTTAACTGGCATTTTAGGTATTATACTTATGGAATTTACGGTTAAGCTGAACGGTACGATTTTAGATTTTAGAAATCTCGCGATTACGATAGCGGCGCTATTTGGTGGAGTTTACTCTGCCCTAGTCACTGGGATCATTATCTCCCTTATGCGTTTATTGGCTTTCGGTACGCTAAGTCCTGCTACCATTTTCGCCGCTTTCAACACTCTTATAATTTCGATCATACTTGGGTGGATTTGCACAAGGAACCTATCCTATTGGAAAAAGTGGGCGTATGCTCTATTTCTTAACAATCTCTTTACGATTATCATTTTTCATATCAATCTGGGGAGTAAGGGTACTATTCCATCCTTCATATACTTGATAATGATGACTTTAGGGGGCATTTTCACCGCTTATTTGACACAATTTCTGATTAAAGCGAAAACTCACTTCCAAATGATCGAAAAGGCAGCTACGTTTGATTTTCTTACTGAGCTTAATAACCATCGTACTTTTGATGAGGCATTCAATTCTTTACTGCTGGAAGCAAAGGATAAGAACGAAGCCTTGACTTTGATGATTATTGATATTGACCATTTTAAAAAAGTGAATGATACTTACGGTCATCCTAATGGTGATACAGTGTTAAAACAATTGGGGAAATTGTTAAAAGATGCCTCACGCTCTTTCGATATCGTATCACGTATAGGTGGGGAAGAGTTCGCCATCTTACTTTACGATTGTCCTCATAAACATGCTTTAATCATTGGGGAGCGAATTAGAATGGCTGTCAGAAACCAGGAATTTATGCTTAATGAGGGGAAGGTCATACAGATCACTGTATCAGTGGGTGTTGCTACGTACCCTGATACTAATGAGAATATCAAAGGAGAAGCAGATAAGGCGCTGTATAAAGCCAAATCATGCGGCAGGAATTTGGTTTGCTCGAATCAGTTCACTTGAAATCCCCAAGCATATGCTGGTCGTTTGAAAATAAGTTCATGTCACTCAAAAAACCGTCAGCCTGAATAGGTAGGACTCATAGGTGATGATTGGGTAAATTGGTAAAGTGAATAGAGGAGAGGGAGCGCAGCGGAGTAGGTAATATGGCAAAAGGGTAATCAAGTAATAAGGTAAACAGGTAGGGAAAAAGAAAGGCAAGTTGTACATCGTACAACAATTTCCTTGATTTTCTCTAGATAAGCAGAAGATGTTGCATAACGTGCAACAATTTAGCCTCTATCTAGCTAAAAAGCTACTTTTTGGCTAGAATTGTTGTATTTTTTGCAACATTCGCGGGGAAAACGCGGAATAACTTGCGTAATGTTGTACAAAATACAACATTACGCAAATGAGTAAAGATCATACCACTCATGACTTGCCCTTGCGCGTCATCTCCGCAAGCCCAATCCACTGCTCCTCGGACACCTCGAGCAGGTCATTGAACTGCCCGGCGCCCTGCAGCCATTCGCCGCCGTCGATCGTGACCACTTCGCCGTTAATGTAGGCGGCGTAGTCCGAAATCAGATAAGCCGCGAGGTTCGCGAGCTCATCCTTCTCACCGACCCGCCGCAGCGGGACGCGGTTCAAAAGCTTCTCCGACAGCTCTGGCGTCGGAGCCAGTCGGCTCCACGCGCCGTCGGTCGGGAAGAGCCCCGGCGCGATGGCGACTTGCCGGATGCCGTGCCGCGCCCACTCGACGGCAAGCGAGCGCGTCAGCGCAAGCACGCCGGCCTTGGCCGCAGCCGACGGTACAACGAAGGCCGAGCCGGTGGAGGCGTAAGAGGTGACGATGTTCAGCATCGTACCGCCGACGCCTTGCTCGATCCATCTTTTGCCCACTTCTAACGTGGTGTAGAACGTCCCGTGAAGGACGATATTCAGCACCGCATCCACGGCGCGCGGAGATAAATGTTCGGTCGGGCTGGCGAAGTTGCCGGCTGCATTATTAATCAGTACATCAATACGGCCATAGTGCTGTTCCACAGCAGCCACCATCTCGGCAACTTGAAGCGGGTCACGCACGTCACAGCTTTTGTAGAATACTTCTTTGCCTTCACTGCTCATTTCGGCAGCCGCTTTAGCGAGTACCTCCTCACGTCGGCTGGTAATCGCAAGTTTAGCGCCTAAAGTCAGAAATTTCTCGCCCATAGCACGGCCTAGACCGGTACCGCCACCTGTAATAAGAATGACTTTATCCTTCAGCAAGGTTGATTCGAACATATCAATCGCGCCCTCCATCATCAATTTACGCTGCTAATAATTAATGCTGTGAATGCTGCTCTTTTGCTGCTGCCCTAGGAACGAAGCTTCGAATTGCTCGATACGGCTTGCTAAATCTTCTGGAAGCGGGGTGCCTTTTTGTGTATGAACATCGACATAAACGCCGGTACTGGTAGCGAAGCTCACAAGCTGCTTATTCTCCCGCTTAACTATTGCATACTGAGTTTCAATTGATGAAGTGCCGATCCGGCTAACTTTCATATAAATATCGAGGTTATCGTTAAAATGTGCTTGAGACTTGTATTCGACGCTTTGGTTGACGAGAAAGAAGGTTTTATCAGCCAGATTACCATCCGAATTTGCAAAAAATAAACCCAAACCGTTCATATACTCACAGCGGGCTTGCTCCATGTAAATGACAGAAGAAAGGTGACTCAGGTGCCCGTTCGCATCCGTTTCACAGAAACGAACTTTCGTTGGTGTATAAAAGCGGAAGCCTTCTAATTCAAAATTGTTCATTTGCTATCTAGTCTCCTGTAAAATAGGTTTGATACTGCTCGCGAAGCCCGCGTTTCATAAATTTACCGACCGACGATTTAGGTATTTCGTTGAGGAAAACAACATCGTCCGGAATCCACCACTTCGTGAATTTGTTTGCCAAAAAGGTGAGTAAATCTTCTTTGTTGTCATCCGTTTGTAACGCAGCGTCTTTCAGGACGACGAAGGCAAGAGGCCGTTCATCCCATTTGGGATGCGGTACGCCGATGACACAAGCCTCGAACACATTGGGATGCGCCATTAATGCGTTTTCTAAGTCGAGAGACGAAATCCATTCCCCACCGCTTTTGACCAGATCCTTTGCCCTGTCCACCAGCTTCACAAATCCCTCAGGATCAATAACCGCGATATCTCCGCTGTAAAACCAACCGTCCTGGAACGACTCCTGAGTTCGGGCATCTTTGTAGTATTCCGTAGCTACCCATGGCCCGCGCAGTAAGATTTCGCCCATTTCCTTACCATCCCAAGCTACCTCACCCCGAGGTCCAACGATTTTCATATCAAGCCCAGGCACTAGCAAGCCTTGAGTAGCTCTCGCATCGTACTGTTCATCGTAAGAGGCCTCTTCCTGATAGCTTTTGAGGCGGGCAACGGTAACGAGAGGACACGTTTCTGTCATCCCATAGGCATGATAGAATGGAACCTTGAGCCGCTGCTCGTAGCTTTCAATCAGACTGCGCGGGGCAGCCGATCCACCACAGACTACTGCGCGAAGGGATGATAAATCTACTTGCAGTAATTCCTGCACCTTAAGTGCGGCCGTCCATACGGTAGGAACACCAGCAGCAATCGTCACTTTCTCCTCAGCGATCAAACGAAGCAGGATATCAGGTGTCGGCGAAGGTCCCGGAAGCACTTGCTTGCTGCCGAACCAGACAGACGCGAATGGTAGTCCCCAAGCATTAACGTGAAACATCGGCACAATAGGCAGAACGGTGTCGCGTTCAGAGAGTCCTAGTGTATCCGCCAGACCAATGGAGAGGGAATGCAGGTAGATCCCGCGATGAGAATACACCACACCCTTGGGATTACCCGTTGTCGCAGATGTATAACAGATGCCTGCGGGAGCGCTTTCATTTATATCGGCAGCGTATGTATACTGAGGGTCGCCGCCCTCTATCATGTTCTCATATAAATAGACGGGATGTAAAGAAGTAGGCGGCAATTGCTTTTTGTCCGTCATCAAAATATAGCCTTCTATCGTCGTAAGTTGATCCTGGATTTTCTCAATGATAGGGAGTAAAGTCTCATCGACGAAGAGAAATCGGTCTTCTGCATGATTAAGAATATACGCAATATGCTCAGCGGGGAGTCGGATGTTGACGGTGTGCAGCACAGCTTCCATACAGGGGATGGCGAAATAAGCTTCTAGATGCCAGTGGTGATTCCAGGCAAAAGTAGCCACCCGATCTCCCGGCTTCACACCCAGTACTTGAAGGGAGCTGGATAACTGCTTCGCACGTCTCCCGAAATCGGCGTACGTATACCGATGGATGCCGGAGCTTGTACGTGAAACAACCTCTTTTTTGGGGAACAAGGTTTGAGAACGTTCAAAGAGAGAGCGCAGCGTTAATGGGAAATTTCCCATGTGGAAACACCTCCGGAGATTGTCTGATTCTATTGTAATATATAAGCCGGAGGGACAGGATATGTTCAAAAACCAAGCGATTGTAAATAAAAAACCGACTCCGGCGCATGTGAACCATGCAAAGGAATCGGTTTAACTCTCGCGTTCTCTTACGTATTCAAAATAAACTTTTCAATAACATGTCTGACACCGTCGTCGTTATTGCTCTTCGTCACGTAGTTCGCCAGCTCTTTGAGTTGCGGCAGCGCATTGTCCATGGCGACGCCAAGTCCAGCGACTTCCAACATTTCACGATCATTCCAAGCATCGCCCAGAGCAATAACGTCATCTAAGGAGCAGCCAATATGCTCGGCAAGGAAAGTGATCGCATGTCCTTTGGTACCTTCCTTATGCATGAATTCCAAGTAGTGCGGTTTGGACTTCGTAATGTGCATCTTGTCACCCAGCAGGGGAAGCAGCTCTTCGCGCAGTTGGTCGCAAACTTCCGGTGTATCGATGATAAGCATCTTAGGTTGAGGGATGTCAATCCATTGGCGCAGATCACCAATGATATAAGGCGTCTTGGAGAGACGCACGTAGGCTTTAATCTTATCGTTATCTTCACCTGCATAAAGCTCATCCCCATGGTAAAGCTGTAAATGAAGGTTGCGCTTTTCACAGAAATCGAGCAGGAATCGGGCACTTTCAACAGGAACTGTACGCTCGTAGAGGACTTCCTCATCAAGCAGATTTTTGATTAAAGCGCCTTGATAAGTGATAATCGGAACATTGAGTCCGATCTGGTTGGCAATCTTGGCGGCGGATGGGAAGCTTCTTCCCGTTGCAATCGTTACGGTTACGCCTTTGGCAACAGCCTGGTGCATAGCATCAATAGTTTCTTGTGAAATGGTTAGATCATCACGCAGCAGCGTATCATCTAAGTCAGCGGCAACTAGTTTGTAAGTCATGTAGTTCTCTCCGATCCGATAATTAGTCTATAGTAAAAATTCTGCTATAAGCATACCCGAATTATTTTGGAATTGCTACAATAAAGCGTATAGCTGATAGGTTAAAAAGGAGGCACGTAACCGATGGCATCCCCTTATACGGACAAGCTGGAGGCTTGGTTAAGAGCGCACCACAACACGGCAAATGCGCCAAGTATGGAAGCCTACATGAAGAATCATTTCCCATTTCTAGGGATCCGTAATCCAGAACGAGTAGCATTGACCAAGCAATTCACGAAAGAACATGGCATCCCTAAGGGTGAGGAGGGGGTCAGAATTGCCAAAGAGCTCTGGGAGTTGCCGGAGCGCGAGTTTGCCTACACGGCATTATTGGTCCTTACTGGGCTGCGAAAAACCGCTGAACGGGAGCATATCGATGTCTTAGAGCATTTGGTTGTGACAAAATCGTGGTGGGACACCGTGGATATGATCGCTGATCACTTAATCGGCTTTCATTTGCAGAGGTTTCCTGAGTTGATTCCATCCTATGTGGATAAGTGGCTAGCTTCGGATCATATGTGGCTGCAAAGAACGGCGATATTGTTCCAACTAAAATATAAACAACGGACGGATGTACCGCTTCTGTTTAGCTGTATCAGACGTATGGCTGATTCGAAGGAATTCTTCATCCGCAAAGCAATTGGCTGGGCACTTCGGGAGTATTCGAAGACAGATGCCGCAGCGGTACAGTCTTTCGTTGAAAGTACGGAGCTTTCGCCGCTAAGCGTGCGGGAAGCGTTGAAAGTGATTCATCGTAAGGAAAAATGAAATAGGAGATCCGCAGAGGGGGATGAATGACCCTGGAGTGGATCTTTTTTTTATTTCCAGAACTTTATGCAATGTAAGCATACTTTACGCATATATTAATGAAAAGTAATATTTGTCACGTATATTGACATAATCATAACATTCGAGTAAAGTTATTAAAATTCTTTAAAAGCGCGTTACGAGATTAAAAGAAAAAGGAGAGATGGAAGATGAATAACATGCGGGCTAACGATCTATTAGCGAGATTACCCAAGGTTGATCTTCACTTGCACTTGGATGGCAGTGTGAAGCCAGAGACGATTCTGGATCTCGCTCGTAGGCAAGGCATTGAACTTCCTGTTTATGATAAAGATGGACTCATTCCACACATGCGAGTAGGTGAGGAGTGCGGAAGTCTCATTGAATATCTAAGCAAATTTGATTTTACTACTCGGTTTTTACAATCTGCTGAGGCCTTGGAGCGAGTTGCCTACGAGGTCGTAGAACAGTCTGCTGAGCATAATTGCAGATATGTGGAAGTTCGTTTCGCGCCGCAGCTGCATAAGAACAACGGTTTGACGGTTGAGGAAACGATTCGTCATGTGGTAGAGGGAATGAAACGGGGGCAGCGGGATTTCGGTGTGAGAGTCGGCGTCATTGCGATTTGCATGAGAAATCATTCTTGCGAAAGCAACCTAGAAGTGATCGAAGCGGCTGCTAAGTATGTAGGAAAAGGCTTAGTCGCTGTCGACTTAGCTGGTGATGAGGCGTCGTATCCACCGGAATGTTTCCGGGAGGTTTTTGCGGAATCAGGAAGACTTGGTATTCCTGTTACAATCCATGCCGGTGAAGCAGCTGGAGCGATGAACGTGTATGAAGCCGTCACGAATCTCGGCGCTGTTCGTATTGGGCACGGTGTTAGATTGAAGGAGAGCAGGTCCATATTGGAAATGGTCAAGGATCGCCGCATCCCGCTCGAAATGTGTCCGATCAGCAACATCCAAACGAAGGCCGTTTCCGGTTGGGAAGCCTACCCGATTCGCGAATATTTGGAGCAAGGGCTGGTTGTTACGATTAATACAGATAACCCCAGCGTATCGGGTACGAACATTACCAATGAATACCGGGTGCTTGCGGATCGCTTTGGCTTTACGACACCGGAATTGGTTAAGCTGATCATGAATGGCGTAGATGCCGCCTTTATGGAAGATCATGATAAGCTGTCGTTAAGACGAGAGATGGAAGAGGAAATGAGTAGTTTGGGCGTGCTCAACTAATAGCCTAATGAGAGAAGAACCCGTTGCGATCATGCAGCGGGTTCTTTTTTTTGAAGAGTTCTTTTCAACCACTTTAGGAGCCTTCTATTGGAAATTATTCATCAGAAGAGTAGCAATTGTTGCAAAGCGTGCAATGATCAACAACCAAGTGTATAAGCTATAAAGATGTTTTTCATTGTTACAAATGCGAGGGGATGTGGAATCGTGTCTGTAACGATGTTTTTCATACTTACAAACGAGAAAAAAGCAGTTTTATGCACTGAGCGAAGCTGTAAAGATATTTTTCATTGTTACAGT
>NZ_WHOC01000007.1:0-116286 GCF_013141785.1 Paenibacillus germinis | reverse complement strand
CGTAAGTTTCGTATCTAGTTTTCAGGGAATAATATTTCCTGAGTGTATATATATCTTGGAGAGATACCCAAGTGGCTATAAGGGGACCCTCTGCTAAGGGGTTAGACTGCGTAAGTGGTGCGAGGGTTCGAATCCCTCTCTCTCCGCCAGTTTCCAAATATATATACCTTTTATGTGGCGGCGTAGCTCAGCTGGCTAGAGCGTACGGTTCATACCCGTAAGGTCGGGGGTTCGAGCCCCTCTGCCGCTACCATAAAACCAATCCAGTCGGAGGCTTAGCTCAGCTGGGAGAGCATCTGCCTTACAAGCAGAGGGTCGGCGGTTCGATCCCGTCAGCCTCCACCATTTTTATCTTTATGCCGTTGTAGCTCAACTGGTAGAGCAACTGACTTGTAATCAGTAGGTTGGGGGTTCAAGTCCTCTCGACGGCACCATTTTCATGGTAAGACCTTTTGTAGCATGGAGCTGTGGTGTAGTGGCCTAACATGCCTGCCTGTCACGCAGGAGACCGCGGGTTCGAATCCCGTCAGCTCCGCCATTTCTTTTACAATTAATGTAGGACATGCTATAAATAATCATTTGGCTTTGTAGCTCAGTCGGTAGAGCAGAGGACTGAAAATCCTCGTGTCGGCGGTTCGATTCCGTCCAAAGCCATTGAGATGGTTGTATTGCTTTGGCAGTACGGGTATCTCGTATCCGGAGGCTTAGTGAAGTGGCTAAACACGGCAGACTGTAAATCTGCTCTCTTCGAGTTCGGTGGTTCGAATCCATCAGCCTCCATTTTACCTTGAGTCATTAGCTCAGTTGGTAGAGCACCTGACTTTTAATCAGGGTGTCGTAGGTTCGAATCCTACATGACTCACTTTTATTAGTAAACGTAGAAGGCCGTGAGGTCTTTTTTTGTTTTATATAACCGAATAAGGGCGGATTCGCCCCTTACATAAAGAAAAAGCATCCATAAGCAGGATGCTTTTTTTCTATTTCAACTTATCTGCAACGGACTTCATTTTTTGCTTCATAGAGGCAGGTTTATCACGTCGATCGTCGATCTTAATAGATGTCGAGACTCGCTCTGCACCATTCGTAAAAGGGACTTCGTGGACGGCTCGAATGACTTCCAGCAGTCGATCCAAGGGACCCTCTAGAATGGTACCCATAGGCGTCATTTCAAAAGCGATATCGGAATGTTTCTCTAGTTCTTTGTGCAGATCTGCTACATAACCGCTAAGGCTGGTGGTGGCTGTTCCTATAGGGATAATGGTGAATTCTGCGATAGCCATGGAGGTCACTTCTCCTTTCATCTTGTAAAGCTCTTCTCCATTGTAGATGAGTGACTGCAGGCAATGCAATTCACCGTGAAGCTAACTCCGCCAATTAAGAACTGGCAAGGTCAATAATATAATCGGCTGTTCTTGCTGCAAGCGCCATGACGGTGTTGGTTGGATTCCCTCCGCTGGAGGTTACGAAGAGACTCGCATCGCAAATAAACAAGTTCGGGATGTCGTGGCTTTGACCGTAAGAATTGACGACGGAAGTAGCTGGGTCATTCCCCATGCGGCAGCCGCCCATGAGATGCTGTGTATCGGATACCACGTAGGCAACCTCGCCTCCTGCCGCTTTGAGGATAAGTTTCATATTTTCTACAGCGTGATCGATTAATTTAAGATCGTTATCTCCATAATTGAAGGTAAGGGAGGCACGAGGCATTCCGTTTTCATCTTTTTCAGGGGATAGGGAGATATGGTTGTCCCATTGTGGAAGTACTTCACCAACCATGGTTAAACGTCCATAGTAATTGTAATCAAGCATGAGTTGCCTAAGCTGCGACCCCCAGATGGGCTCGTGAGATGCTTTGCTGATCCCCTGAGCCATATCTATAGGTCTCGAGCCGTGAGAGTGAATGGTATAGCCACGAGCGAAGCCTCTGCGCGGATCGGTTTCATAGAAATCTTGTGTGGAGGCTAACACAGGTGTGCCTTTATACAAACGAACCTCTTGCTCAAATTTGGCGTAAACATCATTACTGCTATGCGTCATAATCGCACGGCCTTAGCCAGACCGTCAGGAAATCGAGGAGTAGCTGAGTGAAGCAACAGGCGAGGGGACCGAATTTCGGCCCCAGCTTGAACGGCTTTAGGGATATGAACGATCAAAGTACTAAACTTGGCATTCGGCATACAGCCTTGGGTACAGAAGCCGCGATTGGTGCAGGGAGGACGGCCTTCAAAAGGAGCAGATAGAATAGCAAGCGGTGTAACCGCGGGTTGAATGCCAAGTGCTTCGCAGCCTTTTTGAAATAAAAAAGCATTAGGACTGAGGGGGTCACGCTCTGGATAAGGGTAAGGTCCATTGAAATTTCCCCAGGGGAAATGCTTCGGTCCGGAAACCGCAATTTCTTTTTCGATTTTGGTATAGTAAGGCTCAAGATCTTTGTAATGAATGGGCCAATTTTCACCAACGCGGTCAATGGACTTTGTTTTGAAATCTGATTCATGGAAGCGCAAAAAAACACCGGTAAAGTTCTGCGTCCCGCCGCCTATTCACTTACCCGAATTGTGGCTCCCCATTTCAAATGGTTTCGTCCCATCGACGATACGTGTATCTTCCCAAGCTAAACTCCGCATGCTCAGCTCGTCACTAACGAAATCCTTCTGAGGATCCCGCCAAGGGCCAGCATCGAGCACAACAACACTCAGGCCAGCTTCACTCAACTCTTTGGCCATCACACCGCCTGCTGCACCTGCACCTACAATTACGATATCGACAGCGTCATGTTCATGTCTCCACTTCATGGCTTTCTCACTGCCTCCCAAGGATCAAGTTGGCCAGGTTCTGATCTTACATATCCGCGAGGATAGGCAGGGCCGCCAAAACCGATCTCCGACCAAACTAAAGGATGTGAGTAGTAAGCCTCTACACTTAACAGAAGGAGTTTATGAAACAGTGCTTTTTGTGGAATGTCATCCCAAGCTTCAGTGGGGGGGTAGCTGGCATCGCTGATTTGGAGCATGATTTGCTTTTGGGCAGCTTCGTCTAATTGGAAGAAAGGTCGGCTATCGGCTATCCATCCAGCCTCGTCAATAGCTTTAAGTCCCTGACGCAGGAGGTTTTGAATGGGAGGAACATTGACCTTGCGTTGTCCTTCCCCTTTATTTTCTGCCAACGTTTGATCGATATGAGTAAGGATCGTTTGAATAATATCTCCTCTATGATCATCCATGAGCAAAGCGCACCAAGCCCGTAATGTTTCCGTTTCTACCGGAGTTAGAAAATGGTAAGAATGTTCTCGCACCAGCCGGGAGGTTACTATGGACCGTGTATGGGAATCCCATTCCTTTTGCTCATCCATGACGTTGTAGGTCGGATAATAACTATGATTCTTCATGGTAAATCAACCTCCATAGATAGCAGTAAGACCAAAAATGCTAATGACTGAAAATAGTAAAGGCATCATCACCGGCGGACCCGTATGAAAATTTCGCAATGCTAAGCCTCCTACCCGTAAGAGCCAGAATAACGGGGCCCTACATAAATTTGTTATGAAAGTTTTGTCGATAATGCGATAAGGTCACCTGAACCCATATGAAGAAATAGGTTACTCCAACCAAGAAAATGATGACACGATCTAACGACCACTGGCTCCAAACCATTTGTCTGAACCTCCTATAGGATGAAATCACCCTAGTACAATTATTTCCAAATTACCAAAAATTATGAGTTGGTTTTATTTAGCCATATTTACCATGCTTCTGGATTCCGGCAAAAATATCGGACATGTCGGTATCTATGTGGGAAACGGGAATATGATCCATACGTACGGTGAAGGTGGCGTGAAGTTCACTTCCATCAATAAAGAATGGTGGGTAGATCATTATGTAACGGCTCGTCGAGTGTTAAACTAAATCACCAAACTAAACAGATCCCTTTTGCAGCAGCTGCAGGAGGGGTCTTTCGCATTCACATGAGGGGGGGCACATATGTTACAATAGGAAGATAGATATAGAAGATATATGGGAGTAAGGAGAGAGGCAGATGGATTGGGAGCGTGTAAAAGAGCGTTTGGAAGCGGTTTTACAATCGCCAATGCAGATTAGCTTGATACCCGAGGCAGATTGGGAGCATTTGGCGGAAGAGCAGGCAGAGAATCTTGAGAGCTTTAGTCGAAGTGTTGTGCGTGGTCAGGATGTGCTTTTCTATTTATCCAAAGAACATAAAGATATTCGCATTCTGCAGGTTTCCGAAGCCAAACTAACATCTTCAGAGCGCAAGCTTGTGGAGTTAACGGTAGAGTCTAAGATGACACTAGAAAAGAAGCAGTGGGGAGTCTTTTTATCTGAAGATGAAAGAAAGGCGCACCAATTAAGAGATTGGTTGCTGCAGCAGATGGAACGCGGTTCAACCCATGCTGAGCTGCCGGATGCGCTTGCTTCACAATCTTCTCTGTATTCAACGAAAATCCCGTTGTTGTTATATGGGGACTATTCTCAAAATCAACGCGTTTCCTATGCGGAACTGAAAAAATTGTTGGAGTCTTTCTTTGAATCGGAGATTATCCTGATTCCTTTACTAGATAAAGAGTGGCTGATCCTAGCACCCGAAGGACTGCTAACCAGTGGTAGCGAAGAGCGAGAAGGGGATGAGGAAGAAAGCGTAGAGCAGATACTCGACGCTCTCGGCTCAGGGCTGTATGAAATGCTTGCTAATGAGTGGGTTGGCGAATGCCACCTAGCCATTGATTATCCGGTAAAGCCTTCGAAATCGCTGTTTGCCACGATTCTCAAGTTGAGGGAGACCATCATGTTAGGGCGTTCCTTTCATGTAGGCAGCTTTATTCATCTTCGTTGGGAGCTTCGATTGGAGAAGCTGCTGCACTTGATTGATGAAGAGGAAAAGGCAGAATTCCTAGAGCAGGTCCTTCGCGGCATAGACCATGTGCTGGATGCAGAGACGGTAATCACTCTGGAACATTTCTTCACACTAGACTGCAACGTTAGTGAAACGGCGAAGAAGTTATATATACATCGCAATACCTTGCTATATCGTTTGGACAAGTTTAAAAATGAGACCGGGCTCGATGTGAGAACGTTCAATCATGCGGTATTAGTGAGACTTGCATTACTATTGTACAAAGTAACGAAAAGAAAGTGATTTTTTTGTAGGGATTGTGCATAGTCAGTCCGGACTTCGTAAGGTAAGATGAGTATATTGAAAAGTTGATCAGCAAGCATATGATCGATAAATCGTAGGGGGAATGAAACCATGGCAGGCGTACGTTTAAATCATATCGTGAAAAGATATTCTGGTGCAGAAGAATCCACAGTTAAAGATTTCCATCTTGAAGTTGAAGATAAAGAGTTCGTCGTATTGGTTGGAGCATCCGGTTGCGGAAAATCCACAACTCTTCGTATGATCGCAGGATTAGAGGAAATTACTGAAGGTGAACTTTACATCGGCGACCGCCTTGTAAATGATGTAGCTCCAAAAGACCGCGATATCGCGATGGTTTTCCAATCTTACGCCCTTTACCCACATATGACTGTATATCAAAACATGGCATTCGGCTTGAAACTTCGTAAATTCAAGAAAGCAGATATCGATGCTCGCGTTCGTGAAGCAGCGAAAATCTTGGATATTGTTCATTTGCTTGATCGCAAACCAAAAGCTCTTTCCGGTGGTCAACGTCAACGTGTTGCCTTGGGTCGTGCGATTGTTCGTGAGCCACAAGTATTCTTAATGGATGAGCCGCTTTCCAACTTGGATGCGAAACTTCGTGTACAAATGCGTGCGGAAATCACAAAATTAACAAAACGTCTTGGTGTTACAACGATCTACGTAACGCATGACCAAATCGAAGCAATGACAATGGGCGATCGCATCGTTGTTATGGATAAAGGTATCATTCAACAAGCAGCTACACCTGAAGAAATCTACAACTTCCCTGTTAACATCTTCGTTGCGGGCTTCATCGGATCCCCATCCATGAACTTCATGACAGGTACATTAACACAAGAAGGCAGCGGTATTTTCTTCAAAGCAGGTACTGTAAACGTAGAAGTTCCAGCTGGTAAAGCACAAGTACTGAAAGACAAAGGTTTCGTAGGTAAAGAAGTGATTCTGGGTGTTCGTCCAGAAGATATCCACGAAGAGCCTGTATTCTTGGAAGCATCCCCGAACACAGTATTCAACGTTAACGTTGAGTTGACTGAGAACTTGGGTCACGAAATGTACTTGTACCTGAATGGTATCGGCGCTAACACAGTAATCGCACGTGTTGACGGTCGCTCAGGAATCAAAGAAGGCACAAATGTTAAATTGGCTCTAGACATGAACAAAGTTCATTTCTTCGATAAAGATACAACATTGTCCATCTTGGTTAACCCTAATCTATAAGTTTGAAGAGAAAGGCCAGCCGTTATCGGCTGGCTTTTTTGTCTGTTCATATAATTTCACGAACACTTTAGTTGATTTCAACTAACTATTCCATTACGATGAAACTATTGGAAAGAATGAATAATAGCAGATGAAGCACGTTTTGCACAGGCAAAACTCGGAGGAGACAGGACGATGGCCAAAAAAGTGAAGGTTTCCGAATTGGTAGAACAACTCCATATGGAGGTTCTTGCAGGTGAGTCTGGACTGAAACGTCCCATAACAACCGGTGATCTGTACCGCCCGGGTCTCGAGATGGCCGGATATTTTAATTACCATCCAAGAGAACGTATCCAGATGTTAGGGAAGACGGAAGTCACCTTCATGGAAATGTTAACGACGGGTGTCAGGCGGAATCGGGTAGAGCAGTTATGCTCGCCAGAGGAAACACCTTGTATCATCGTGACAAGAGGATTAGATGTTCCTATTGAATTACTGGAAGAAGCGACAAAGCGTGATCTCCCCGTACTTCGAAGCCAAATGTCTACGACGATTTTTGCAAGTCGTTTAACAGGGTTTCTAGAGAATAAATTAGCTCCAAGTACGACAATCCATGGTGTACTTGTCGATGTATACGGAATTGGTATGCTCATTACAGGGAGCAGCGGCATCGGGAAAAGTGAAACAGCGCTTGAGCTTGTAAAAAGAGGCCATCGGCTTATTGCGGATGACGCAGTAGAAATTCGTCAAAATGGCGATAAAGTGCTCACAGGAAATGCTCCTGAGCTTATTCGTCATTTGCTTGAAATTCGCGGTGTGGGTATCATTAATGTAATGACTTTATTCGGAGCTGGTGCCATACGTAATGTGAAGAAAATTTCGGTTGTTGTCAAATTGGAAAATTGGCAGCAGGACAAGCAGTATGACCGATTGGGTCTGGATGAGGAATTGACACGCATCATTGATACGGATCTACCGCTCGTCACGATTCCTGTTCGACCAGGACGAAACTTAGCGGTTATCGTGGAAGTGGCCGCGATGAACTATCGTTTAAAACGAATGGGATATAACGCGGCACTTCAGTTTACGAATAAACTGACGGAGTCGCTGAACGAAGATTTTGAGGATTTCGATTGATCAATCAGCAACTTATATATTGATTAAGAAGGAGTGAAACTATGCTCGAAAGTGTTGCGTTTTCCTTAGGACCGATACAAGTCCGGTGGTATGGGATTATTTTAGGTACAGCCGCGTTAATTGGTTTATTATTGGCAATCCGAGAAGGGAAGCGGTTCCGAATCGTTCCTGACTTTTTCATGGATTTATTGTTAATTGGGGTACCTTCAGCGATTGTTGGCGCTAGACTTTACTATGTAGCTTTCCAGTGGTCCGATTATAAGAATAATTTAGCTGAAATTTTTATGATATGGCACGGTGGTATTGCCATTTATGGAGCGCTAATTGGTGCGATTATAGGTACTTTTTTCTACGTAAGAGCCAAAGGGTACTCATTCTTGAGAATCGCAGACATTTGTGCACCAGGTTTAATTGTGGGACAAGCGATAGGACGTTGGGGCAACTTTATGAATCAGGAAGCCCACGGAGGCCCTGTTACGGAGTCATTCTTACGTGACTCTTTGCATTTACCTAATTTTATCGTGAATCAAATGAACATTGAGGGTACTTTTTATCACCCGGCATTTCTGTATGAATCCGTCTGGAATATCTTAGGGCTGCTGGTTCTACTCTGGCTTCGTCGCAGGCCTTTCCTTCGAGCAGGGGAACTATTTTTCAGTTATTTTATCTGGTATTCCATTGGTCGTTTCTTTATCGAAGGTGTGCGTACAGATAGTCTTGATTTCACTGGGCCCACGTGGCTTGCGTCGCTCTTGAATGCACTGTGGTCACCAATGACAGCTGTATTTGAACCTGGCGTACTTACATATGGTGGGAATGTGAGATTCTCGCAGCTGTTAGCGCTTCTGATCGTGATTGGGATGGTTATTGTTATTATCGTGAGAAGGAAAAAGGGATACGCGGATGTGCGCTATGCGGATCCGATTGTTTCCACGAAAGCTGAAGAGAAAAACAAAGTAATGAAAGATCAAGAAGTAGATAAAGGAGCAGACTATGATTCAAACCGTACTGTTTGATCTAGATGGAACGATTGTTGATACGAACGAGCTTATTGTGCAATCTTTTTTGCATAGTTTGGAAGGCGAGACGGCAGAGCCTGTCAGTCGGGAACTAATCATTCCGAATATGGGGCGTCCGCTTGTGGAACAAATGGAATTTTTTACAGGCAAGAAAGAGGTTGAAGAGATCATTAAGAAGTACCGGACCTTCAACTTATCCAAGCATGATGAGCTGGTCAAAGAGTTCCCGAATGTACATACGGCGATGGCAAAGCTCCATGCAAACGGGATTAAAATCGGTATCGTTACGAGCAAGATTCGGCAAACCACTCTGATGGGCTTAAAGCTTTGTGGACTGGATTCTTTCGTTAGTACCATTGTGACCGTTGAAGATGTGAAGGAGCCAAAACCGCATCCGGAAGGCATAATTGCAGCGCTTAAGGTGTTAGGAAGTACTGCGGACCAAGCGGTGATGGTTGGAGATAGCCATTATGACATTGAGGCAGCCCAAAATGCGGGCGTCATATCTGTTGGCGTATCCTGGTCGTGGAAAGGGCGCTCCTACTTAGAGCAGTATAACCCTGATCATTTGATCGACGATATGCTTGACCTGCTTCCTATTGTGGGGCTGACGTCGGATGTGGATGCTGTTTGAGAAAAACGGATAAGTATCCGGTAGATGGACCTAATGCTTTATGGCAAATCTATCATACCGTTAGCAAATGGAAGGCGATGCGGAATTTCGTATTCATTCAAATAACGCGGTACTCGCCTTCGCTGCGTATGAAAAATTGGATCTACCGACACGTATTGGGGATGAAGGTTGGTGAGCATACCGCTTTTGCTTTGATGGTGATGGTGGATGTCTTTTTTCCAGAGAAGATTTATGTTGGGAGCAATACGATTATTGGGTATAACACGACAATATTGGCCCATGAATATTTAACCAATGAGTATAGACTCGGGGATGTAAGTATTGGATCGCATGTGATGGTAGGTGCCAATACGACGATCCTACCGGGTGTGACGATTGGAGACTATGCCATTATTGGAGCGGGTTCGGTTGTGCACAAGGATGTAGCACCGTATAGCTTTGTGGCAGGGAATCCACTTCAGACGATTCGTGAAAGAATGAATGAGAAATGAGAGTTGTATGCTATTGAGCCGTACAGCTCTTTTTTTTGCGTATGAATGAGGAGATATCAAGAGCGGATAATCAGGGGAAAGACGATTGACGGTCCTAAGCTTACGTGATAAAATAGCCGTACATTCTTTATTTTGGTAGTATGGTAGCACGTTACTGTGTTAAAGTGAATAAAAAGGAAATTGAATTCCTACATGTTGAGGTGAGACGGTGTCAAAGCCAAAAGTATTTGAAAAACCGTTAGGGGTTAAAGATTACTTGCCCGAAGCGGTTACGAAATTGCGAAATATTGAATTCCGTGTATTGGCCTGTATGGAACGCTGGGGTTATAACCAGATTATTACGCCTACACTCGAATATTACGATACCGTTGGTGTTGCAAGCTCCACAGAAGATAAGAAGCTGTTCAAGCTGCTCGACCGTAAGGGAAAGACGCTTGTTTTGCGGTCTGAATTGACAGCGCCAATAGCGCGTGTAGCTTCTTCCTTGCTCAAAGAACATGCGTTCCCATTGCGCTTATCTTATCATTCAAATGTTTTTCGTTCGATTGAAGAGGAAGCTGGACGGGATTCAGAGTTTTTCCAGACTGGTGTTGAACTTATTGGAGATGCTTCATCTGAAGCGGATGCTGAGGTTGTAGCGTTAGCAATTGCTTCGTTGCAAGCGGCTGGCGTAGGCGCGTTCAAGATTGCGCTCGGTCATGTAGGCTTCTTGAACGGTTTGTTCCAGGAAACGCTAGAAGGACGCAGTGATGCTCAGCTTGCGCTGAAAGAGCATTTGCTCAGTCGTGATTATGTGGGGTACCGCGAAGCCATTAAGTCTTTGGCTCTTACACCTGATGTCGAGCGTGAGCTTATTGGCGTGCTGAGACTAAGAGGCGGAGATGAAATTTGCGAGCAAGCTCGTATGGTATCACAGCATCCTATCGCGATGGATGCGATTCGTCATTTATGCGAAGTATGGGATGTATTGAAAGCCTATGGGGTTAGTGAGCATGTTGTGATTGATTTAACGATGATTGGAGATTTCTCCTACTATACAGGCATGACGTTTGAGGGCTATGCGTCCGATTTAGGCTTCCCGGTCTGCAGTGGAGGCAGATATGATAATCTGCTGAGTCAGTTTGGACGTCCGGCTCCGGCGACGGGGTTTGCGCTTAAGACGAACAGAATCCTAGAGGTTACAGGCAAAGAAAGCGTGGAGCAGCCAGGCCGTGTGCTGATTGCCTACGATGCTGAGCATCGTGAAGAAGCGCTGCAACTGGCGAAGGTTATGCGCAGCAGTGATGATGAGGTTATCATTATCACACAGTTGGTGAGCGAGTATGAAGCTTGGTCGAACGAGTTGTTGAACAAGGGAGACGGCCAGTACGAGCTTGGTGGAACGGTTTATAGTGATGTTATTACGATGATTGAAAGAGCGGCGGTTTGATTCGGAGCAAGTGAAAGAACAAGTGCGAGAGCAAGAGTAAGTGTAAGTGCAAGTGCTAGTGCAAGTGCTAGTGCTAGTGCTAGTCCAAGAACAAGGCAAGAACAAGAACAAGAACAAGAGCAAGAACAAGTGTAAGAGAAAGATCAAGTGCAAGTGCAAGAACAAGAACAAGAACAAGTACAAGAACAAGTGCAAGAGCAAAAACAAGTATAAGATCCACAAGTGCAGTAGAAAATGCAGTTGCAAAAGCGAAATCAAATGAATGAGTTCGTCTCGCTCCGTTGGTTGGAAGTTTTGAAGGAGGTTGGTACGGTGGATGATATTCTCAAAGTAGCGATGCCGAAAGGCCGTATATATAAACAAGCAGCGAAGCTTTTTCATAAAGCGGGTTTGCCGATTCCGGAGGACCTGGAAGAAGGACGCCGGTTAATAATTCCGGTTCATGAAGCAAGAATGGAATTCATTTTGGCCAAACCGGTGGATGTTCCTACCTATGTCGAATATGGCGTAGCGGATATCGGGGTTGTCGGTAAGGATGTCCTGATGGAAGAGAACCGCAACGTGTACGAGCTGCTGGATCTGGGCATAGCACGCTGCCGAATGTCGGTTATTGGACTGCCGGATTGGAAGCAAGAGATTAATCCACGCGTCGCGACGAAGTATCCGAACGTCGCTTCTCAGTATTTTCGCGAGCGAGGGCAGCAGGTTGAAGTTATTAAGCTAAACGGCTCTATCGAGCTTGCGCCGCTGATTGGTCTTGCTGACCGGATCGTGGATATGGTCGAAACGGGAGAGACGCTTCGGGAGAACGGACTTGTGGAGCAAGAGGAGATTTTTCAGATTACGAGCCGCTTAATTGCGAATCGGGTAAGTTACCGCATGAAGAATGATTCTATTCAGCGGTTATGTGATATGCTCCAGGCTGTTTTGCCTGTGATTAAGGCGTAGAGCGAACTTTAGAGGAACGACGATCCTCTATTTGAGCGAAAACGTTAAGAAATTCAAATTAGAGGAACGAGAGTACTCTATTTGAGCGAAATTAGGGTTTGAAGAGGCAGAAACAACGAAATAAGGGATCCTCGTTCCCCGAATTCATGAAATAGGTTGTTTTCCAGCAAATAACGTATCCACGTTCCCCTCATGGAGGACCTGTTATCGTAAAGCGCGGAAATGGAGCAAATAAGTAGGTATGGTGCAATCGATGTAGATAAGTAACAAGATCAAGAGAGGATGATGAAGATGCGGATACTTCCCGCCTCGGAATTTCAATTGAACCGCGAGGTCGAATACGGCTCACCCGAGCAAAATGAGACCGTCCGCCGCATCATCGATGAGGTGCGGCAGGACGGAGATGCCGCGCTGCGACGCATGGCGCAGCAGTTCGACCGCGTCACCGTCGCTGAGCTTCGCGTCAGTGACGAGGAGATCCAAGCGGCGTACGCGCAGGTCGACGCCGAGTTCCTGGCGGCGCTGCGACAAGCCGCTGCCAACATTCGTGCGTTTCATGAGAAGCAGAAACGCACATCATGGATGGACCTGCAGGCAAACGGCAGCCTGCTGGGCCAAATCATCCGACCGCTGAAGCGGGTCGGATTGTACGTGCCCGGAGGGAAGGCGGCTTACCCTTCCTCCGTGCTCATGAACGCCATCCCCGCGATCGTCGCGGGGGTGCCGGAGATCGCGATGGTGACGCCTCCGGCCACCGCAGGGGAAGAGGGCATCAACCCGCATATCCTCGTGGCAGCAGCCGAAGCGGGTGTGAAAGAGATCTACCGCGTAGGCGGGGCGCAGGCGGTAGCCGCGCTGGCCTACGGCACGGAATCGATCCCGCCGGTCGATAAAATCGTCGGGCCCGGCAACATTTACGTCGCGCTGGCGAAGCGCTTTGTGTTCGGCGTCGTCGATATCGACATGATCGCCGGACCAACGGACATTGTCGTGCTTGCTGATGAGTACGCGGATCCTGAATACGTCGCGGCTGATTTGCTGGCGCAGGCCGAGCATGACGAGATGTCACCGTCGATTCTGGTGACACCATCAAGGGAGCTTGCCGAAGCGGTTCGGCAAGAGCTGTGGCGGCAGCTGGATGTGCTGCCGAAGAAAGCGATCGCCTCTGTATCCACAGCAACCAAAGGAGCTATACTCCTTGTGGATAACTTGGACGAGGGCGTTGACGTTGTCAATCGCTTGGCGCCAGAGCATTGCGAGCTGCTGGTACAGGAGCCTTTTAACCTGCTGCCTCGCATTGAGAATGCTGGAGCTATTTTCCTCGGCGCCTACAGCACGGAACCCGTCGGTGATTATTTCGCTGGACCTAACCATGTGCTGCCGACGAATGGCACAGCCCGTTTTTCATCGCCACTGAATGTGGACGATTTCCTAAAAAAATCAAGCGTTATTCACTATAGCAAGGAAGCACTGATCGCAAACGGTGAAATGATTATGACGCTGGCCCGTAACGAAGGGTTGGAAGGTCATGCAAGAGCAGTAGAGATCCGACTCAAGAAGGAAGGGAAGTTGAAATAATGGCTGAACAAGATAAAGGGATCACTCGCTCAGCGCGTGTAGCCCGCAAAACGAATGAGACTGACATTGCCCTCGCGTTTCAAGTAGATGGAACAGGGGTATCTGAGATCCAAACCGATGTTCCTTTCTTGAATCATATGCTTGATTTGTTCACGAAACACGGACAGTTCGATCTGAATGTCGTTGCTAAAGGCGATATTGAAATCGATGATCATCATACGGTTGAAGATATCGGTATTTGTTTAGGCCAAACCCTTCATGAAGCACTAGGCGATAAAAAAGGGATTAAACGTTATGCCAGCGTGTTCGTTCCTATGGATGAAGCCCTTGCTCAAGTGGTTATCGACATTAGCAACCGACCGCATTTCGAATATCGTGCGCAGTATCCTTCACAAACTGTGGGCAGTTTCGATACGCAGCTTGTTCAAGAGTTTCTTTGGAAATTTGCTCTGGAAGCTCGTATCACGCTGCATGTTATCGTGCATTACGGACAAAACACGCATCACATGATTGAAGCTGTGTTTAAAGCATTAGGCCGAGCGCTAGATGAAGCGACATCGATTGATCCTCGTGTGCAGGGGGTTCCTTCGACGAAGGGAGTGCTGTAAGAATGATCGCCATTATTGATTATGGAATGGGTAATTTGCACAGCGTAAGCAAGGCTGTCGAGCGTCTAGGTTACGAAGCTGTTGTAACAGGGGATGCTGAGCAGATCCTTGCAGCTGAGGGCGCCATCCTACCTGGTGTAGGCGCATTCGGGGATGCGATGGAGCAGCTGCGCGAGTCGGGACTGAATGATGTCGTCATCCGTTATGCGGAATCGGGTAAGCCTCTTTTGGGGATTTGCCTTGGCATGCAGTTGTTGTTCGCCAGCAGCGAGGAGCATGGGGATCATGAGGGGCTTGCCCTTTTGCCTGGCTCGGTCGTTCGCTTTCGCGGAGACTACAAGGTGCCGCATATGGGTTGGAATCGATTAGTCTACAAGCAAAATGCGAGTCCGATTTTCCAAGGTATCGAAGAAGGGCACGTGTACTTCGTTCACTCCTATCATGCGAAGCCGGAGCGTGAAAGCGACCTGTTGGCGGTAACGGATTACCATCAGCCAGTAACGGCTATTGTAGGCAGAGATAACGTATATGGCATGCAGTTTCACCCCGAAAAAAGCGGGGATATCGGCATGCAGCTGCTCAATAATTTCCTCGCTATGTGTAAATAAGCAAATAATAGTCTTTATCGACTCTTATTTTGTGCGCTCGGGCGGTTCTGATACAGATAGAAGCTTCTAGGGACTCTTATTCGGTATGAAAAGTTTGAAAAGACTTGATTTCGGAGGAAATAGAAGTCTGCAAAGACTCTTATTTGGAGTCATTTAGCCAGTTTTCCAGAAATAGAAGCTCTTAGAGACTCTTATTCGATGCAAAGCCATGGAGCTTTATTGTGGAGGAAGAGCACTCCAGCTGTTTTGCATAAATAGAAGTTTAGCTTAGGAAGGAGGTGCCCATCATGTTAGCCAAAAGAATTATACCTTGCCTAGACGTCAAGGATGGCAGGGTGGTCAAGGGCGTTAATTTCGTTAATTTGCGTGATGCAGGCGATCCGGTGGAGCTGGCAGCGATTTATGATAGAGAGGGCGCAGATGAGCTAGTGTTCCTCGATATTTCGGCATCGGTGGAAGGACGGGCGACGATGGTGGAGGTTGTTCGTCAAACGGCAGGGGAGATAACGATCCCTTTCACCGTTGGCGGCGGCATCTCCAGTGTGGATGACATGAAACGCCTGCTTCGCGCCGGAGCGGATAAGATCGGTATCAACACTGCGGCAGTTCGCAATCCTCAGCTCGTTTCGGATGGAGCGCGGAAGTTCGGTTCCCAGTGTATTGTCGTTGCCATTGATGCGAAGTTTAATGCAGAGTGGGGCGAGTGGGAAGTGTTCACGCATGGCGGACGTAACGCTACGGGTATCAAAACGTTGGAGTGGGCGAAGCGTATGGAAGAGCTTGGCGCAGGAGAAATCTTGCTTACCAGCATGGATGCAGACGGGACGAAGGACGGCTTTGATTTGAAGCTAACGCGTGCTGTGTCCGAGCTGCTCACGATTCCCGTCATTGCTTCCGGTGGAGCGGGCAAAGCGGAGCATTTCTACGATGTATTTACCGAAGGCAAAGCCGATGCAGGGCTGGCGGCAACCATTTTTCACTACAAAGAGTTAACGATTCAAGGGGTCAAAGACGACCTTAAAGGTAAAGGGGTTGAAATCCGATGACATTTTCAATAGATCAGATTACTTATGATGCACAGGGTCTTGTACCTGCCATCGTGCAGGACGCAGTCAGCAAAGAAGTGCTCATGCTTGCTTACATGAATAGCGAGTCATTGCAGCGTACGATACAAACGGGTGATACTTGGTTCTGGAGTCGTTCCCGTCAAGAGTTGTGGAACAAGGGGGCAACTTCCGGTCACACGCAAAAGGTAAAATCACTGCGCTACGACTGCGATGCAGACACGCTTCTGGTTCTAGTAGAACAAGTAGGACCTGCTTGCCACAATGGAACTTACACGTGCTTCACAGCTAACATTCCTCTGGGAGATGAAGGTTCTGCGGAAGAAGCCGCACCTGCTGCCTCTGCTGGTGATCGTTTCGCGATCCTTGGCGAGTTGGAGGCTGTTATTGCTTCGCGTGACGCTGAGCGTCCTGAGGGCGCTTATACAACGTATCTTTTCGAAAAAGGTGTCGATAAGATTCTCAAAAAAGTCGGCGAAGAAACGGCCGAAGTGATTATCGCAGCCAAAAACAAAGATAACGATGAGCTTCGCTATGAAGCGAGTGATCTTATTTTTCACTTAATGGTCCTTTTACGTAATAATAAGTTGCCTTTGGATGATATTATGAAAGAGCTGGCCAATCGGCACGTCAAAAAATAAATAAAACGACCTGGAGTGAATTCACGATGTTGATTGATTATCATACACATCATGTGCGCTGCGGTCACGCCTCTGGGGAACTGGAGGAATACGTCAAACGCGGCATCGAGATCGGGCTCACACAGTTGGGGCTTTCGGATCATATGCCGCTTTTGCATGTGGACCCTGCGACTTATTGGCCGGAAATGGCCATGCAGATGGAAGAACTGCCTCGCTATGTCGAGGAGTGTCTGCATCTTAAAGAGAAGTACAAAGATCAGATTGATATCCGTGTAGGGCTAGAAGGCGATTATATCGAAGGCTATGAGACGGAGATTGCCGCAATCATCAATGCGTACCCATGGGATTATGTTATCGGTTCTGTCCATTTCCTCGGCGAGTGGGATATTTCTGATTTTAGACAGCTTGCGGGTTGGGATGGCAAGGATATTTATGCCGTTTATACCCAATACTACGAGGCAGTGAAGAAAGCAGTCCGAACCGGACTGTATGACTATATCGGTCATATAGATATGATTAAACGATTTGGTTACGTCCCGGATCGTGATACATGGGAGCTTGAGAAGGCGGCACTGGACACTGTGAAAGAATGTGGGCTTGCCATCGAGCTGAATGCTTCGGGCTTGCGCCATCCGTGTAAAGAGATGTTCCCGAGCCGCCGAATGCTGGAATATTGTCATAAGGTGGGAATTCCTTTGACGCTAGGTTCGGATGCGCACCAGCCGGATCGGTTGTCCCAATATTTGGACGAAGCTAGGGAACTCTTGAAATCCGTTGGATTTAACGAAATAGCCACATTTTCTGCCCGAAAACGACATCTTGTGACTTTTTAATTTCGACATGTTTCATGTATAATGAGTAGGAACTGTATAATCTATTTAATGAACCTTCGGAGGTAACCATTAACCATGCATAGCGACAATGTTAAAATCTTTTCCGGATCTTCGAATCCGAAGCTTGCGGAACGTATTTGTAAAGAGCTCGGCCAGCCGCTTGGACAAATTAAGCTTTCCCGTTTTAAAAGCGGAGAAATTTACTGTCTTTACGAAGAAACGATTCGTAACTGTGACGTATTCCTGGTACAAACTTTTTCCCATCCGATTAATGAGCACATGATGGAACTTCTGGTCATGATGGATGCGGCGAAAAGAGCTTCTGCAAGAACGATCAACCTTGTCATCCCTTACTATGGTTACTCTCGTCAAGAACGTAAAGCTGCTCCGCGTGAGCCGATTTCTGCTAAATTAGTGGCTGACTTGTTCAGTGCAGCAGGTGCAACTCGTGTTGTAACGATTGACCTTCATGCACCTGCGATTCAAGGCTTCTTCAATATTCCGGTGGATCATCTGACGGCTCTTGATCTTATCAGTGATTGCATCAAGAAGAAAAATTTACCTAACCCGATCATCGTATCTCCGGATGCGGGACGTGCGACAACCGCTGAGAAAATGGCGAACATTCTCGATGCGCCATTCGCGATGATGATTAAAAAACGCCCTGAACACAATGAGTCTGTGATTACCCACGTCATTGGTGATGTTGTAGGACGTACTCCGATCATTATCGAGGATCTAATCGATACCGGTACGACGATTGTCAACGTTGTTGAGAGTCTGAAAGAAAGAGGAGCGCATGACGTATATATTTGTGCGACACATCCTGTATTCTCCGGACCTGCCCTGCAGCGTTTAGATCACCCTAGCATTAAGGAAGTCATCATTACGGACTCCATTGCGATTCCGGAAGGACATTCCGATAAATTCAATGTGCTTTCAGTAGCTCCGCTGTTGTCTGACGCGATTCGCATTATCAACGAAGGCGGATCCCTATCCTCCCTATTCAAATACGGCGGCGTTTAAGCGGAAGCTTAAAAATCGCCTTTGAAAACGAGGATTAAGCAAGGAAGTGGATTCGGCGTCGAATCTTGAACGAAATCCGGGAACTGTGGTACTCACGTAGGCTTACCTACGCTCCGTTCCTCGTTCCTCGGATTTCGTTCAACCTTCTCGGTTTTGAAAGCCGACTTTTAAAGCCCGATTGGACAAGGGGCAAGGAAAATAATTCAAGACCAGATCTTACCTTCGGATTATGTTTTTGGCTTCCAAGCGATCTATGGTATAATTTGAGTGTAATCAAATTGCCGGAGGTGTCTTGCTATGGAAAAGATTAAGCGTGTGTCCGAAGCGCCAAAGCCTAAAGTTATCTCAATTAACATGGATGCCGCATTCTTTTTCGAGAGAGCGGTTCAATCTTTGGATCGGTTTCATTATGATAAGGCATTGAAATATTTCCGGCGAGCTGCAGAGTATGAGCAGGATAACCCTGTGAATCACTGCAATCTCGCAGGAGTTCTCTCCGAAATGGGCAATTATGACGAGTCGAACCAAATTCTGCAGCATGTCCTTGATACGATCGATCCCGAGATGACGGAATGTCACTTTTATATGGCAAACAACTATGCCAACATGGAAAATTTCGAGCAGGCCGAACAAGCGTTAGTTCGATATTTGGAGACTGACCCAACAGGTCAATTCATGGATGAGTCCGAAGAAATGATGGAAATGCTGAGCTACGAGCTTGAACGTCCCGCCCCTCTCACTAGCATTAAGAGTCGAGAAGGGCTCTTCGAGCATGATAAAGCCCGTGCGCTTCTCGAAGAGGGTAAATTCGCTGAAGCTGTGAGGCAGTTAGAAAAATTGGTGAAGAATCAGCCAGATTTCACAGCTGCCCGCAACAATCTGGCCCTTGCATATTACTATATGGGTCAGTTTGAGAAGGCAATGGAAACGATTCGTGCGGTGCTTGATATCGATGCCGGAAATCTGCATGCGCTATGTAATATGGCCATTTTCCATCAGCATTTCGGTAACAAGGAGGAGTTAGCTGAGCTAACATCTCTATTGTGCAAGACGTTTCCTTTTCAGCAGGATCATGTGTTCAAGCTTGCAACAACGATGGGCATCCTTTCTGAGCATGAGAAGGCATATCACTTGTTTAAGCGCCTGCTTAAAGCAGGAGACGGTGCAGCAGACCCTTGCCTTTATCATTACGCAGCGGTAGCAGCCAGCCATATCGGTCGTTTCGGCGAAGCTTACCGTTATTGGAAGCAAGCCGAGAAGCTTGATCCAGGCGCCGAAATCTCCAAGTTTTACTTGGAACAGCTGCGCTCACGCGAGAAGGTCGAAGGGCCGCTAACATGGAGCTATCACTACCATTTGCCTTTCGAAGAGCAGTTTAGGGTATTGGAGAAATCCACGCAAGGGATCCCAGACCAATTGAAGAAAGATCCGCTAGTGCGTTCCTCCTTCTTCTGGGCTTTGCGCCATGGTGATATCGAGACAAAGCTGCAGGTGATCCAAGCGTTCGGCTTAATTGCTGATAATGAAGTGAGAGATGCTTTGCAGGATTTCATCCTAGATCGTCAAGAGGATGACTATTTGAAACGAGTCGCTATTTTCGTACTTCGCAGTATGGGGATCCGAGAATCACTCCCCGCCTATCTTGAGAACCAAGAGATTACGGTAGAGGCCTCTCCTTACTCGCCGCATTTGCCTATTTGGGATGCCAAATGGCAGAGTGTGATGGAAACGGCGCTGTCCCATATGCACAAGCGCTACGATATGGTTCAACAGTATGATTTGGAAATCTTATGGGTTGAATTTCTGACGAAGATCTACCCGGGTGTGCCTAAGATTCATAAATCCGAGGGCTGGGCGGCAGCGTTAGAATATTTGATCGCCAAAATGCATCGTCGAGCTATTTCCTATCAGGAAGTATCTACACGCTATGGCGTTACAGTCTCTACAGTAAGCCGCAATGTAAAGTTGATTGATGACACGTGCGGTTTACGTGAGAAAATGGATGCTATTTTCAATAAATTCACAAGTATTTGATAGCCAGTCTTTTGCCTTGTCGAAAGACCTGGCTTTCATACATAAATAAAGCGGCGGTTTCGACTGCTCGCATGGAAGCACAATAAAGCGAAGCATACGAAGGCTGTCTTGCTGAAGCAAAACGCAGGCGATGCTTACGTAGATAGCTTTCCTGAGGAAAGCACCTAGGAGGGAAACCATATGTACAAATCAGTCGTTGTAGGAACAGGACCATCCGGTCTAACAGCAGCCATTTATTTAGCGCGCGCCAACCTTAGTCCACTCGTTATCGAAGGGCCAGAGCCAGGCGGACAGCTTACCACTACTACCGAAGTAGAGAACTTCCCCGGCTTTCCTGAAGGGATTATGGGTCCTGAGTTAATGGAGAATATGCGTAAGCAAGCAGAACGTTTCGGCGCCGAATTCAAAACCGGTTGGGTGAACTCTGTTGAGCTGACGAATCGTCCATTTAAACTGCAAGTTGAAGGTCTTGGCGAGATCGAGACAGAAACACTGATTATCTCCACGGGTGCTTCTGCCAGATTGCTGGGAATTACCAATGAGAGAGAAAACATCGGACGCGGCGTAAGTACTTGCGCAACATGTGATGGATTCTTCTTCCGCGGCAAAAAGATTGTTGTCGTTGGTGGCGGTGACTCAGCCATGGAAGAGGCGAATTTCCTTACTCGCTTTGCTTCGGAAGTTCGCTTAGTCCACCGTCGCGATGAGCTTCGCGCTTCGAAGATTATGCAGGACCGTGCTCGCGGCAACGAAAAAGTGAAATGGGCATTGAATAATACGCCGCTTGAAGTTATTGCTGGTGAAAAAGGTGTAACAGGCCTGAAGGTCAAAAATAACGAAACCGGTGAAGATGAAATCATCGAAACGGATGGTATCTTTGTAGCTATTGGCCATACACCGAATACGAAATTCTTAGGTGGACAAATCGATACGGATGAGCACGGCTATATTATTGTGAAGCCGGGAACGACGGAGACGAATATCCCTGGTGTATTTGCTTGTGGTGACGTGCAAGACACGAAGTATCGCCAAGCGATTACAGCGGCAGGAAGTGGATGCGCAGCAGCCTTGGAAGCTGAAAAGTTCCTAGAAGGCAACATCGTTCACGATTGGAGCCAGTCGCTGTAAGTGGTCTGGAGTCTTTACAGCAAACGTGGAGGGCTAATCTCTCCACGTTTTCTCATTTCTTTGGGAGCTGTTGAATCTTGACCAGTTTACAGGCTTGACTTATAGTTGGAACAGGAGCATAAGTAAACCCCACAAAGTGACGCATAGCCTTCGAAGCATATTCCATCCGCATCGAGCTTTGCTCGATCGGCGTTTAAACTTACCGCTAATTGCGGTCATACATCATGAATTGCTTCGATAAGAGTTTATACATTACTTTGCTGGGACCCCGGAAAATATCCGAAAATTATATGAATATTCATGAGGTGACCTTGCAATGTCAGATCAGATTTATATCGGTGTAGATTTAGGCGGTACGAATATCAAGGTGGGTATCTGCGATGAGCAGGGGAAGCTGCTGCAAACGTTTGAAGGCCCTACAGGCGCGGAGAATGGTTCTGATTTTGTAATTGAGCGAATTGCGCAGTATGTACGCCAAATTGTCGAAGAGTCTCCGTTTGAATGGGAGCAAGTGGCTGGTATTGGCGCAGGTTTAGCCGGATTCATGGATATTCCGGAAGGCTTCGTCAAATTCTCTCCAAATTTGCAATGGCACAATGTCCCTGCGAAGAAAATGTTAGAAGGATTTCTTGGTAAAACGGTTAAGATTGACAACGATGCCAATGTAGCTGCTTTAGGCGAAGCTTGGGCAGGCAGCGGAGCAGGAATTCCGAATGTGGTTTGCTATACGCTTGGAACAGGTGTTGGCGGCGGGATTATTATTAACGGGAAAATTTATCAAGGTTCCTCGGGTATGGCTGGAGAGCTTGGTCATATGTCCGTTGTGCCAGACATTGAAGCGATTCAGTGTGGATGTGGACAAATGGGTTGTCTAGAAACAGTTTCGTCGGCGACAGGCATCGTTCGTATGGCCAATGAAGCGGTTGAACGCGGCGAGAAAACGTCATTAGCTCTCCATGAGAAGATTGAAGCGAAGCATGTCTTTGATGCAGCCAAGAGCGGAGATGAAGTATCCCTACGCATCGTGAACCGTGCTGCATACTATATTGGACGTTCGATGGCTGCGATGGCTGTTATTATTAACCCGAAACGTTTCATACTCGGTGGTGGTGTTTCTAAAGCAGGAGAAATTTTATTCCAACCGATTCGTGAAACCTTTAAGAAATACACGCCAGAGACAGCCTCAGAAGGGGTTGAGATCGTTGCTGCAACACTTGGTAACGACGCGGGCATCGTGGGCGCTGCTGGTTTGAATTTAAGATAGACGTAAAACGTACTGTTCGTATGGTTAGCAGATCTGAGCTGTCCTGCGAGAAGCACTCCAAAGGAAGGTGTCATTCATGGAAGAAAACCACCCCTTAGCGAAACTGGTCATAATTACAGGAATGTCAGGTGCAGGTAAGACGATTGCCGTACAGAGTCTAGAGGATCTAGGATTCTTCTGCGTCGATAATTTACCTCCTGTGCTGATTCCTAAATTTGCTGAGTTGATCGAGCAGTCGATGGGGAAAATCGGCAAAGTGGCACTGGTGATTGATTTGCGAGGGCGTGAATTTTTCACTGCACTTCAGGAGTCGCTTCGTTATATTCAAGAGAATTACACGCTTAGTTATGAAATTCTATTCCTAGATGCTACCGATGCGACGCTAGTACAGCGTTATAAGGAAAGTCGCCGCCGTCACCCGCTAGCTCCTGATGGAGCGCCGCTTGAAGGTATTGGTCTTGAGCGTAAACTGCTGGAAGAGCTGAAAGGCTTAGCCACACAAGTTATTGACACAAGCACGCTTAAGCCGGTGCAGCTCAAAGAAAGAATTATTTCCCGGTTTACCAATTTGGAAACAAACCGCATATCTATAAATGTAATCTCCTTCGGATTTAAGTATGGTGTCCCAATTGATGCTGATTTAATCTTCGATGTTCGCTTCCTTCCGAATCCACACTATGTGGAACAGCTTCGTCCACAAACAGGTCAAGATCCCGATGTGTATGACTACGTGATGAAGTGGAGCGAAACGCAAGAGTTCCTGAATAAGCTGCTCGATATGCTGAATTTCTTAATGCCTCAATATAAGAAAGAAGGCAAGAGTCAGGTTGTTGTAGGCATAGGTTGCACTGGAGGTAAACATCGATCCGTCGCCATCACGGAATATCTCGGTAAAGTGATGGGGAACAGCGAAACCGAAACCGTGCGTTTGAGTCATCGAGACGCCGAGCGGGACCGTGTATAAGCAGTCCTACGATTAAGAGGGTGAAAGAAGTATGGAACATGTTGAATTACAACGCAAGCCCAGAATAGTCGTTATTGGCGGTGGAACAGGTCTTTCGGTTATGCTTAGAGGATTGAAGGAGAAGCCGGTTGATATTACAGCCATTGTGACGGTAGCGGATGATGGAGGAAGTTCTGGTATTCTCCGGAATGAATTGCAGATGCCGCCTCCAGGTGACATTCGCAGCGTGTTAACGGCCCTTGCTGATGTCGAGCCCTTGCTGTCGCTTATTTTGCAATATAGATTTCAAGTGGGTACAGGTTTAGCTGGACACAGTCTGGGAAATCTAATACTAGCAGCTCTTACGGATATTACAGGTGACTTTGTCACTGCGGTTCAAGAGATGAATCGAGTATTTGCTGTTCGAGGTCGGGTTCTTCCTGCATCGAATCAAGCCATCGTGTTGAAAGCGATCATGGAAGATGGTACCTTAGTCGTAGGCGAGTCCAAGATTCCAAAAGCGGATGGACGCATCAAACGTGTATTCATAGAGCCGGCTAACGTGACACCGCTAGCTGAAGCCGTTCAAGCTATACGCGAAGCAGATGCTATATTATGCGGTCCCGGTAGTTTATATACCAGCTTGCTGCCAAATCTGCTTGTCCCTGGGATCGCGGAAGAAATTGTGAAATCGAATGCTGTAAAGTTGTTCATCTGCAATGTGATGACACAGCCAGGCGAAACCGACGACTACTCGGTCAGCGATCATCTGGATGCCATTTATGATCACCTGGGCCAACACTTGTTTGACTATGTGATTGTGAATAATGGGGAAATCCCTCCGCAAGTTCAGGCGAGATATGCGGAAAAGGGTTCGAAAGCGGTTCATTTGGACCTAGAAGAAGTCACGAAGAGAGGGTATCGGATTATTGCTGATCGACTCGTGCTATTTCGTACCTACCTTCGTCATGATGCAGAGAAATTGAGTGACCATATTTATCAGCTCGTCGAAAGCTGGATGTTAAGGAAGAAGTGAGTCCCTTGTCCTTTGCGGCAACAACCAAAAAAGAATTGACGTTAATTACAGATGCGGAAGCATGTTGTGAAAAAGCGGAACTGTCGGCTTTGATTCGAATGAATGGATCTGTGCAGTTAACCAGCCAACGCGTCGTACTTGATATTTCAACCGAAAATGCAGCTATTGCTAGACGGATATACACGCTCATCAAAAAGACGTACAAATTGCACACCGAGCTGCTCGTGCGTAAAAAAATGCGTTTGAAGAAGAATAACGTGTACATTGTTAGAGTTCCTGGCCAGGTCCAGGAGCTGCTCAGTGATCTGAAAATTGTTTCCGAAGGGTTCATCTTCACCACAGGAATTAACAAAGAGATCATTCGAGGCAACTGCTGCAAACGGGCCTATCTTCGTGGGGCATTCATGGCTGGAGGCTCGGTGAATAACCCCGAGGGTTCTTCTTATCATCTCGAGATTGCCTCGATTTACGAGGAGCATTGCAAAGCGTTATCGCAGCTTGCGAACAAATTCGACTTGAATGCCCGCTGCATCGAACGCAAAAAAGGGTTCGTCTTGTATATCAAGGAAGGCGAGAAGATTATCGAGTTTCTAAGTATCATTGGCGCACATCAAGCACTTCTGCGCTTTGAGGATGTCCGGATCATGAAGGATATGCGTAACTCGGTTAATCGTATTGTCAATTGTGAAACAGCGAACCTCAACAAGACGATTGGTGCAGCTGTTAGACAGATCGAAAATATCCGTCTCCTGCAAAGGGAGGTCGGACTCGATAGCTTGCCTGAGAAGCTAAGAGAGGTTGCCGAGATTAGACTTCAGCATCCCGATCTGAATCTCAAGGAGGTTGGCGACATGCTTAAGGGCAGTGTAAGCAAATCTGGCGTCAATCATCGTCTGCGAAAAATCGACGAATTGGCTGAAAAACAGCGGAATTCGTAGATAAGAAGGCCCTGTACAGCGCATCTATAAGTTTTTCTCATTTTTTCTAGTGTACTTCAGGGAAAAATGCTATAATGTTAAAACATAGGGTTTAGCACTGTTATCAATAGTAATTCATATAAGCTCCATATTAGGGGGAATTAGTTCCATGTCCAGACGTCCAGTCGTTGTGAAGTTGAGAACAGGACTTCATGCCAGACCTGCGGCATTGTTTGTTCAAGAGGCGAATAAATTTTCATCTGAGATCTTTGTTGAGAAAGATGAAAAGAAAGTGAATGCGAAAAGCATCATGGGAATTATGAGTCTTGCGATCAGTACAGGAACCGAAGTCTTCATAAGTGCAGAAGGTTCGGATGCCGAGCAGGCTGTAAACGCTTTAGTCACATTAGTTAGCAAGGAAGAATTGGAAAACCAATAATCCTTCAAAAGCTTCCTTTCGAGGAGGCTTTTTTGCGAGTGAAGTGGCCATACAGTACAGCGAATTTTTATAAGTGTCAAATTTGTTAACAATTAGGGAAATTAGCAACCTTTTTCTCTTGTCGACGTCTAATGTACGTGGCTGGCGGAGGAAAGGGCTATTTGCCGTTTCTGCCGTGCTGCATTCAAATGTTAAAGGAGCCAGAGAAAAGAATGAAATTGAATTCGCTAAAAAAAGAGGTTACCCTCCTGCTTGCGCTGATCGTGTTTCTTGCTAGTACAATCGCAGCACCAGCAGCTCACGCGGTATCGACAAGCTCGTCCTTCATTTTACTTTATATCGATAAGTCAGAAGCGTTCGTGAACGAGGAGCAAATCCATTTGGAGTCTCCGTCTACGATAATTAATGGCAGTACATTCGTCCCTGCTAAGTTCCTTGGGGATACGATGGGTTTCAAGGTGGAATGGAATGATGCATCACGGACCATTCAGATGACTCCTCCGGGCTATGACATCGTTCTCGATGCCGATCATAAAACTGTGACGACCAATGGGGTAGACACGCCTTTCAACACGGTTGCTGCGATCGTAAATGGGAAGCTTTTGGTGAAGCTAACTTGGTTAGCGGACTATATGGGCGCGAAGTACAAATATAACAACGAACTCCGTCGAGTGGAAATCGTACACTTTAAGTCGCCTGAGGGTATCTACATTGACCAGGATAGCAACTCCAGACCTGTAGCTAAGTTTGCAACAGCGAAGCCTACATACCGTCTTGGAGAGCCTGTGAAGTATCTCGATCTTAGCTATGATCCCGATGCGGAAGGTATTGCATCCTATGATTGGGCGGGCAATCAGGAAGCCTTTTTCAAACCAGGTAAATATCCGGTTACTTTGACGGTTAAAGATGGTCACGGACATGTAAGTAAATTGTTCAAAAGCTTTGTAACAGTAGTTAATGAGCCTTATTTGACTGAAATGGAATACCCGATATATACGAAGCCAGTTGGTGGTTTCATCAAGTCGGACTGGGGTACGATTTGGGCTCATTTCAATGAGATGCCTCTTTTGCCTAAAAAAGTAACAGAGGTTCCAGGACGTACGCTTCTAGTGAGCGACAGTCCGGAAGAGTTTACAGAGAGTGGTATTCTGTACCGTGATAATATCAATGGCAAAGCGCGATTGTATGCCGATCACATCAATGGTACGAAACAGAAGATGACCATGGCGATATTCGCAACGAATAACTCGGATAAACCGGTTAAGATCAAGACAACGAATAAAGGCGAGGTATATCCTTCAGTTTATGCGAATTTGATCGGTAGCGAAGCGTCCGTAGACTTCCTTTTAGGCAATGTGTACACAGACGAACTGACAGTTCCTCCTCATGAGACTTACGTATATGCGAAGCTTCCGGATTTCTATCCGGGGCAGGGTGTGAACTTATTTTACGATGTGGAAACAGATGGTGAGCTGCAAATCTCGTTCGGTGTGACGGATCGCATGCTGACGCCAACGATTGCACAAGAACTTCCGTTATTGGGCTTCACGGGCCATGTACGCGGGACGTTCCCAATATCAGAGATTAAATGGGATATAGACGCCACAAGTTTCGCGAAAACATCGGTACTAACGATTGGAGATAATAAGACGGATCCGTTCGTTAAAGGGTATGACGTGATGCGCAAGCAGAATGTGGAGAACGGCGGTAATTATGGCGTAGTTTATAAAATCCATGCGGATAAGCCGCGTAAAATGGCTGTTATGATTATGGCCAAAGGCGGCGTGTTCAAAGGACCGTTCAAAATAAACGGTGAGATCATTCCGGTACCATATTCCGGTGTCATTACGGCATTTGATGGAATGGAAGTGCTGGCTCGTACGACAGGTACGGAAGACGCGCTGGATATCGAGTTCACGCCTCCAGCAGGCTCGGCATTCCCGATTGACCTGATTTTCTATCCATTGGATGAGAAGAAGTAAGATGAAAAGATAAGAGCCTTTGGAGATCCTAGTGATGCGTACAGCATAACACTGGGATCTCAGGAGGCTCTTTTTTTGTGAACTTGTGGCAGTGGTAAGAGATGAGGAATAAGCTCGGAAATCGACTGATTCGCATGTGAAGTGAGCTGAGAGGATGTTTTTCATTGTTAAGTGGAGGGGGAAGTGAGAAAGTAGCACTTTAACGATGAAAAGCCTGCTTAAGTAAGAGTAATCGGGGTTGATTCGCATGTGAAGTGAGCTGAGAGGATGTTTTTCATTGTTAAGTGGAGGAGAAAGAGGGAGAGTAGTACTTTAACGATGAAAAACATTCTTAAGTAAGCAGGATCTGAGCTGTTTCGCATGTGAAGTGAGCTGAGAGGATGTTTTTCATTGTTAAGTGGAGGGGAAAGTGAGAATGGAGCACTTTAACGATGAAAAACCTGCTTAAGTAAGAGGAATCGGGGTTGATTCGCATGTGGTGTGAGCTGAGAGGATGTTATTCATCGTTAAGTGGAGTGGAAAGAGAGAATGGTGCACTTTAACGATGAAAAACATTCTTATGTAAGCAGGATAAGGGCTATTTCGCTCAGAAATCGGACTTATTGCTGGATGTAGGCTGAGATAGGCTGAGATAGGCACAGAAATCGATCCTATAGCAACCACAAACCACGATGAGGCTGGCTGAGAAGTCGATTTTGGAGCTTACGGCGGCAGCGAGAAGTGATGTGTGGGGATAAGCGCGAAAATCGAGAGCTTATTGCTGGGTGCAGACTGAGTTAGGCTCAAAAACCGCGCCTAAAGTATCCCCAAGCCACGTTGAAGCTAGGTTATGTGGTCTGAGAAGTCGGTTTCGGAGCTTACGGCGACGGTGAGAAGAAGGGGTTTGTGGGAAGATCCCAATAAAAAAACCAGCCGCACGGCCGCTCGTTGAGCAGTCACTGCAAGCTGGTTTTTATTTTACAAATTAGACGCGCTCGATGACTTTATCGATGAGTCCGTATGCGGCCGCTTCCGCAGCGCTCATGAAGTTGTCGCGGTCTGTGTCTTTTTCGATGCGCTCGAAAGTTTGACCCGTGCGCTCAGCTAGGATTTTGTTAAGGTTGTCTCTCATTTTCAAAATACGCTTAGCGCGGATTTCGATGTCTGAGGCTTGACCTTCAGCACCACCAAGCGGTTGGTGAATCATGACTTCGCTGTTAGGCAAAGCGTAACGTTTGCCTTTGGCGCCTGCTGTGAGGAGGAATGCCCCCATTGAAGCAGCCATACCAACGCAGATCGTGGATACGTCTGGCTTAATGAATTGCATCGTGTCAAAGATGGCCATACCGGCTGTAATGGAACCGCCAGGGCTGTTGATGTAAAGCGAGATATCTTTATCAGGATCTTGTGCGGCCAAGAAAAGTAGCTGAGCAATGATGGAATTAGCCACAACATCGTTGACACCCGTGCCTAAGAAAATAATGCGGTCCTTCAGCAAGCGAGAGTAGATGTCATACCCTCTTTCACCGCGCGCGTCCTGTTCGACGACCATAGGAATAAAACTCATGAGAATGACCTCCTTGGGGTGGGTACATGGTTTAAAAGATTGATGCCTGGAGTCAATGTCATCATAGAATAATGAAATTGATCTCTTTTGTACATACTGTTTACAGTATCTACAAGTATGATAACGAAAAAACCTCTGAAGGTCAAGAAAGGTCAAACTAACAACAAAAAAAATCAGCAAGGATGCTGATTTTGGTCATTCTGGTGCTGATTCTGCTGTAATTCTTATGAACGCGCCCGAAAGGAATCGAACCTTTATCTCAGGCTTCGGAGGCCTACGTCATATCCATTGGACCACGGGCGCATAAAAAGTTAAAAAGTGAAGCAAGGGTTATTATATGTCAGACGCTCAGAAAAAGCAAGACAGTAAGCCCTTTCAGCCCATATTGGTGAAAAATGTTTGAACAAATGTTGAATCTGGAAAGATTATTGGTTATAATGAAAATGTAAGATATCAGAAAGCATTCACGCCGAACAATCTTCAGTGAATTCATCTTTCTGATGTGGGAATTGTGTAAGGAACTTTTTTTTCGCCCGGGTGGGACGCAAAATGTATACCCGGGACATAAAACGTCCATCGACGGATCGGGAGCGTTATAAGTCGTCATATGAGAGAAATACTTGACATTCAGAAACAGCTCTTGCCGGATCTCATGGACATCATGAAGAAGCGGTACTCGATTCTACATCATATCTTAGTCTCCGGTGTTGTCGGACGTAGAACGTTAGCCTCTTCGCTCGAAATGACTGAACGCGTGCTGCGCGGGGAAGTTGATTTCCTTAAGGAGCTTGGACTTCTCGAATCGGATGCCACAGGGATGAAGATTAGTGAATCCGGCCGCCAATTGCTTGAAGACATGCAGCCCATCATTAAGATGGCTTTTGGATTGACGGACTTAGAGGAAAGCATTGCTAAGTCGTATAGCATCTCGCAAGTGATTGTTGTCCCAGGAGACTCCGACACTTCGGTATTTACGAAGAAGGAGCTAGGACGTGCAGGTGCAGCAGCACTCCGCAAGTACGTGTCCAAAGATGATGTCATTGCTGTAACCGGTGGATCTACGATGGCGCAGATTGCGAATAACCTAGCGACATCCTCTTCCATGAAAGGCAGCTGGTTCGTACCGGCTCGCGGTGGACTTGGAGAAAGTGTGGATATGCAGGCGAACACCATTGCTTCTATTATGGCCAAGAAAACAGGCGGCAAATACCGATTGCTGCATGTACCGGATCATCTCGGGGAGGAAGCGTACCAATCGCTGATCCAAGATCCGCAAATTCAAGAAGTTGTTGACGCTGTTCGCAGTTGTCGCATCGTTGTACACGGTATCGGAGATGCTATGGTCATGGCACGCAGACGTAAGGTCGACGCCGAGACGACACGCAGTCTGGAAGCCGAGGGTGCTCTCGCAGAGGCGTTAGGATACTATTTTGACCGCCAAGGAAATGTGGTTCACAAGATGCCAACCGTAGGGCTTCGTCTGGAGGATCTTCAGCGTATTGAAGTCGTTATTGGTGTAGCCGGCGGGAAGAGTAAAGGGGAAGCGATCGCTTCCGTACTTCGTCATGGACAGGAAGATGTCCTTGTGACCGATGAGGCAGCAGCTTTAGAAATTATGAAGCATGTTTAATAAAGACGAAAGACATCATAACGTATGCCTTTATCAGCTGCGTTTTGAAATATAATATTATTTATTTAATCTTAGGAGGAATTGGCTATGACAACAAAAGTAGGTATTAACGGTTTCGGACGTATTGGTCGTAACGTATTCCGCGCAGCATTGAACAACGCAGATGTACAAATCGTAGCAGTAAACGATTTGACAGACGTTAAAACTTTGGCTCACTTGCTCAAATATGACACTACTCACGGTAAACTAGACGCTACAGTTGAAGCTGGTGAAGGCGAATTGATCGTTAACGGTCGTTCCATCAAGGTTTTTGCTGAGCGTGACCCTGGGAACCTGCCTTGGGCTTCTGTAGGCGCTGAAATCGTAATCGAATCCACTGGTATTTTCACTGCAAAAGAAAAAGCAGCTCTTCACTTGAAAGGTGGAGCTAAGAAAGTTATCATTTCCGCTCCTGCTTCCGACGAAGATATCACAATCGTACTTGGTGTTAACGAAGACAAATACGATCCAGCTGCACACACAATCATCTCCAACGCTTCATGTACGACGAACTGTCTAGCTCCTTTCGCGAAAGTTATCAACGATAGCTTCGGAATCGTAAAAGGTATGATGACAACTGTTCACTCGTACACAAATGACCAATCCGTTCTTGACGTTCCACATAAAGACCTTCGTCGTGCTCGTGCTGCAGCTGAGAACATCATTCCTTCCAGCACTGGCGCAGCAAAAGCAATCGGTCTAGTTCTTCCTGAGCTTAAAGGCAAATTGAACGGTATGGCTATGCGTGTTCCAACACCTAACGTATCCGTAACGGATTTGGTTGTTGAGCTTAAAGTTAACGTAACTGTTGACGAAGTAAACGCAGCTTTGAAAGCAGCTTCCGAAGGCCCACTTAAAGGCATTCTGAACTACACAGAAGATGCACTTGTATCCAGCGACTTCAATGGTGACCCAGCTTCCTCCACAATCGACGCTCTTTCCACAATGGTAGTTGGCGACAACATGCTGAAAGTGGTTTCCTGGTACGATAACGAGTGGGGCTACTCCAACCGTGTTGTTGATTTAGTAGCTTTCATCGCTAAAAAAGGTCTATAATTTACTAATCACAGATTTCAAAACACATGAAGGGGAGAAGAGATTCTCCTCTTTATGTGCGATTTTCCCATATAAAAGGTTGACCGGAAGTATACCATACACGTTCAGGAGGCTTTGACCTATGAGTAAGAAAAGTGTTCGCGATGTTGAAGTAGCTGGTAAAAGAGTATTTGTTCGCGTTGATTTCAACGTACCTGTAGAGAATGGTCAAATCACCGATGATACACGAATCAGAGAAACACTGCCTACGATTAAATTTTTAGTCGAAAAAGGCGCGAAAGTCATTCTTGCAAGTCACTTCGGACGTCCAAAAGGGCAAGTCGTTGAAGAACTGCGTTTAACACCTGTAGCTGCAAAATTGGCTGAATTGCTCGGTCAATCCGTGATTAAAGCGGATGTATCGGTTGGCGAAATCGTGAAAGCGCAAGTGGATGCTCTTCAAAATGGTGACGTTCTCTTGCTTGAAAACGTTCGTTTCAATGAAGGCGAAGAGAAGAATGATCCTGAACTCTCAAAAGCATTTGCTGAGCTTGCAGACCTGTTCGTGAACGATGCATTTGGTGCAGCACACCGTGCGCACGCTTCGACGGAAGGTATCGCACACTTCATTCCAGCGGTTTCCGGCTTATTGATGGAGAAAGAACTTGATGTTCTAGGCAAAGCATTGAACAACCCAGAGCGTCCTTTCACAGCTATCGTTGGCGGATCCAAAGTGAAAGACAAAATCGCTGTCATTGAGAACCTCCTGAACATTGCAGATAACGTCCTTATTGGCGGGGGTCTGTCCTATACATTCCTGAAAGCACAAGGTCACGAAATCGGTAAATCCCTTGTGGATAACGAGAAACTCGACCTAGCGCTTAGCTTTATTGAAAAAGCGAAAGAAAAAGGCGTTAACTTCTTGATTCCTGTGGATATCGTTGTTGCTGATAAATTCGGCGCAGATGCGAACACGCAAATCGTTGGCGTTGACGGCATTCCTGCGGACTGGGAAGGCATTGACATCGGACCGAAAACGCGTGAGCTCTATGCAGACGTAATCGCGAAATCCAAGCTGGTTGTTTGGAACGGACCGATGGGCGTATTCGAAATCGAGCCTTTCTCCCATGGTACACGTGCTGTAGCACAAGCTTGTGCAACTACCGAGGGTTACACAGTTATCGGCGGTGGCGATTCCGCTGCAGCAACTGAGAAATTCCACTTAGCTGATCAAATGAACCATATGTCCACAGGCGGCGGAGCTTCCTTGGAGTTTATGGAAGGTAAAGCATTGCCAGGCGTAGTAGCCTTGAACGATAAATAATGATTTTCACACAGTGAATGCTTACGATGCCAGTTATTCTGGCGAATAACTTTAAGGAGAACCTATCCCATGAGTAGAAAACCGATTATCGCGGGTAACTGGAAAATGTTTAAAACCGTTTCCGAAGCAATTAGCTTCGTGAATGAAATCAAAGGCAGCACTGTAGAAGGCGTTGAGAGCGTAATTTGCTCCCCATTCACGAATCTGCCTGCTTTGGTTGAAGCTGCGAAAGGCACTGATGTTCATGTAGGCGCACAAAACCTGCATTTTGAAGATAACGGTGCTTTCACAGGTGAAATCAGCGGTGTAATGCTGAAAGATCTTGGCGTTGAGTATGTGATCATTGGTCACTCCGAACGTAGAGCATACTTCGCTGAGACGGACGAAATCGTGAACAAGAAAGTCGTTGCAGCTTTCAAACACGGCTTGAAGCCAATCCTTTGCGTAGGCGAGAAGTTGGAAGAACGCGAAGCGGGTCAAACGAAAGATGTTTGTAAAGTGCAAACAGAAGCAGCCTTTGCTGGTCTTAGCGCAGAGCAAGCTGCACAAGTTGTTATCGCTTATGAGCCAATCTGGGCGATCGGCACAGGTAAATCTTCCACTGCTGAAGATGCACAAGACGTGATCGGTTACATCCGTACATTGGTGAGCGGCCTTTATGGCGCATCCGTTGCAGATGCAGTTCGCATCCAATACGGCGGCAGCGTGAAGCCAAACAACATTGCTGAGTACATGGCACAGCCTGACATTGATGGCGCACTTGTAGGCGGAGCGAGTTTAGAGCCAGCTTCCTACATCCAGCTCGTCCAGGGGGCGAAGTAACATGTCGAGACCGAAACCGGTAGCACTCATCATTCTCGATGGCTTCGGACTCCGCTCAGAAGAGCAGGGGAATGCGGTTGCTCATGCTAAAAAGCCTAACTACGACCGTTACTGGTCGAGTTATCCACATACAACCCTTACCGCTTGCGGTGAGGCCGTAGGTTTGCCAGAAGGCCAGATGGGGAATTCTGAAGTAGGACACCTGAACATCGGCGCAGGCCGTATCGTTTATCAGGATCTGACGCGGATTTCTAAATCGATTCGTGATGGTGAATTTTATGATAATGAAACGATTCTAGGCGCATTTCGTCATGCAAAAACAAACGGAAAGAAGCTGCACCTCTACGGGTTGCTCTCCGATGGCGGCGTACATAGTCACATTCAGCATTTGTTTGCTTTGCTGGACTTGGCTAAAAAAGAACAATTTGATGATGTGTACATCCACGCTTTCCTTGATGGCCGCGACGTGGCTCCAGATTCTGCAAAGAGTTATATGGCCAGCCTGCAGCACAAAATCATGGAAGTCGGCGTAGGGCATATTGCGACCGTTCAAGGCCGCTATTATGCGATGGATCGCGATAAACGTTGGGAGCGGACGGAGAAATCCTACCGTGCCATGGTTTATGGCGAGGGCCCGGCTTACACAGATCCAATGAAAGCTATTGTTGAATCCTATGAGAAATCGATCTTCGACGAGTTCGTTATGCCAACGGTTATCGTTGGTGATGATGGCAAACCGGTAGGTCTTGTAGAATCAGGGGATGCGGTTATCTTCTTTAACTTCCGCCCTGACCGTGCGATTCAGCTTTCGCAAGTGTTCACGAATGAAGATTTCCGCGGTTTTGACCGTGGTCCTAAAGTAGCTAGGAACCTGTACTACGTTTGTCTGACACTGTTCAGTGAATCCGTAGACGGTTTCGTAGCCTATAAGCCTAAGGATCTCGACAATACCCTCGGTGAGGTGCTGGCTCAGAATGGTTTGAAGCAGCTTCGCGCAGCGGAAACAGAGAAATATCCACATGTGACGTTCTTCTTCAGTGGTGGTCGGGATGCTGAACTGCCGGGTGAAACCCGTCTTCTTATTCCTTCGCCGAAAGTAGCTACGTACGATTTGCAACCAGAAATGAGTGCATATGAGTTGGCAGCTGCTGTGGTTAAGGAAGTGGAAGCTGAGCGCCATGATGTGATCATTCTCAACTTCGCTAACCCTGACATGGTAGGTCACTCCGGTTTGCTGGAGCCTACTGTGAAAGCAATCGAAGCAACAGATGATTGTCTAGGTCAAGTTGTAGAAGCGATCCTCGCCAAAGGCGGCGTGGTGTGCATTACAGCAGATCATGGGAATGCAGATGTTGTTACGAATGCAGATGGATCACGCAACACAGCACATACAACGAATCCTGTGCCTTTTATTGTTACGAGCAAATCTGTTACACTAAGAGACGGCGGAATTTTGGCAGATATTGCTCCAACGATGCTAGACTTCTTAGAGGTTACACAACCGGAACAGATGACCGGGACAACCATCATAAAGCGGTAATTCAAACATAATATTAAAGGAGTGTTTTCTAACAATGACGATTATTTCTGATGTTTATGCACGCGAAGTATTGGATTCCCGCGGTAACCCAACAGTAGAGGTAGAAGTATATCTAGAGTCCGGCGCTTTCGGCCGCGCTATCGTTCCTTCAGGCGCTTCCACAGGCGCATACGAGGCTGTTGAGCTTCGTGATGGCGACAAAGGTCGTTACCTTGGTAAAGGCGTTCTGAAAGCCGTTGAGAACGTGAATGAAATCATCGCTCCTGAAATCATCGGTCTAGACGCACTTGATCAAGTTGGCATCGACCACAAAATGATCGAGCTTGACGGTACTCCTAACAAAGCGAAATTAGGTGCTAACGCAATCCTAGCTGTTTCCATGGCAGTAGCTCGCGCAGCAGCAGACGCTTTGGATGTTCCACTTTACGTATACCTTGGCGGATTCAATGCTAAGACGCTTCCAGTTCCTATGATGAACATCATCAACGGTGGGGCACATGCCGATAACAACGTTGACGTTCAAGAGTTCATGGTTCTGCCAGTAGGCGCGCCTACTTTCAAAGAAGCTCTTCGCATTGGCGCAGAGATTTTCCATAGCTTGAAATCCGTATTGAAAGAAAAAGGCCTTAACACAGCTGTTGGCGACGAAGGCGGATTCGCTCCTAACTTCACTTCCAACGAAGAAGCTATCACAACGATCCTTACAGCAATCGAAAACGCTGGTTACAAACCAGGTGTTGACGTATTCTTGGGTATGGACGTTGCTTCCACAGAATTCTTCAAAGATGGTAAATACCACCTTGAGGGCGAAGGCAAATCCTTCACATCCGCTGAGTGGGTTGACTTCCTTGCTGCATGGGTTGATAAATACCCAATTATCACTGTTGAAGACGGTTGTTCCGAAGACGATTGGGAAGGTTGGAAATTGCTTACTGAGAAATTGGGTAACAAAGTTCAACTGGTTGGTGACGATCTGTTCGTTACGAACACTGAGCGTCTTTCCAGAGGGATCGAAGAAAACATCGGTAACTCCATCTTGGTTAAAGTTAACCAAATCGGTACGCTTACTGAGACTTTTGATGCAATCGAAATGGCAAAACGCGCTGGTTACACAGCAGTAATCTCCCACCGTTCCGGTGAGAGCGAAGACAGCACAATTGCTGACATTGCTGTTGCTACCAACGCTGGTCAAATCAAAACAGGTGCTCCGTCCCGTACGGACCGTGTAGCGAAATACAACCAACTTCTTCGCATCGAAGACGAGTTGTTCACTGTAGCTCAATACGCTGGTAAAAAAGCATTCTACAACTTGAGAAACTTTAAATAATTAAATACCTTGGGGGTCTGCTGTGTGAGCAATTGGGTGAAAACTATTTTATTTCTGATAGGTTCCGCGTTGCTCACGCACTGGATCCCTTCTTCTTTTTTTCGCAACATAGACACGATGGTTCATGAGTTTGGGCATGCTGTGGTGACCTTGGCGCTATCGGGGAAAGTGATGTACATTGAGCTCTATCAGGATCATAGTGGGGTGACTTATTCTTCAATTACGAAGCAATGGGCGATTATTCCGGTAGCCTTAGCGGGTTATATAACGGCATCACTCTTTGCGTGGTTCCTGTTCTCGGCTTATTCGAAGGGCAAGCAGCGTTTAGGTTTGCAGGTTATGATTGTGCTGTCCGCTCTCTCGTTAATATTGTTTGTGCGGAATGGTTTCGGAATCATGTTCTTAGTTGGTTTTATTGCGCTGACAATAATTGTTCTGGCACTTACGCCAAAGTGGTTGCGTGATTTCTACTACTTACTGCTCGCTTTCTTATGCTTAGAAGAGTCTGTGTTTGGCCCGTTCTCCTTGGTCATCTATGCATGGGGGAATGCGCGACAAGCGGGTGATGCCACCAATTTGGCATTGCATACCGGTATCCCGGCTATAGTGTGGGCCACCCTATTTACGCTTTTTGCATTGTGGTGTGCGAAACAGGCCGTGCAAGCTTTTCTAGGACGTAACAAGCGTGCTAGGAGCTCTAGCCGACAATCACCAACACCGTCCTATCGTGATTAGAAGGGGAACCATTAAGGTGTCTCTTTGTTGTATTCTAGGACGAACTGTGTTAAAATACTCATGCTAGTTGTATAAGGCAAAGAACAGGCAATTGGGGTGCTAATAACATGGTAATCTTTATGAAAATTTTGTTAATCATAGCTTCGGTTGGATTAATTTTGATTGTACTTTTACAAAAAGGGAAAAGCGCAGGTTTGTCTGGTGCCATTTCCGGTGGTGCAGAACACTTATTTGGTAAGCAAAAAGCACGCGGTATGGAACTATTTTTGTCCCGTTTCACGATGGGGCTTGCTGCTGCATTTTTCATTCTTTCCATTGTCGTAGCATACGTAGTGAAGGCCTAACACACATAAAACGATAACAGCAGGGGAAATCTACTCCTGCTGTTTTTTCATTTTAAACGGGTGTTAGGAGTAGGAGATGGTTACCATCGAGAGCAGAATTTACAAGTCGACAGAACCATTCTTTTGGTCAGGAAGTGGAGATAATCAAGAGACAGGCATACTGATGATCCATGGATTCACGGGGTCGCCCTCGGAGTTTAGACGGATTGGGTATGTGCTCAGAGATGAAGGCTATACCATCCAAGCTGTAAAGCTTCCAGGACATGGTACCTCACCCGAAGAAATGATACGAACCGGATGGACGGATTGGTATGGGCATGTGCTGGAGAGTTATGACGAGCTTGCAGCTAAATGCAAAAGCGTTGTTGTTATGGGACATTCAATGGGCGGACTGCTCGCCTTGAAGCTGGCTGTGGAACGTCGTGCGGCTGGTGTTATTTCGCTGGCTACGCCTATTTTTCTAACGTCAAGGAAGTCGGCGCTGGCCGTACTGCTGCAATATTTTATCAAATATGTGGCCAAGAAACCCAAACAAATCTCCACGTTATTAGATGAGTCATGTGCATATACCAAAACGCCGATTCGTTGCGTAGTAAGCCTGCGTAAGCTATTAAAGCAAGTGAAAAGCTTGCTGCCACAAGTCGAAGTACCGATATGGATCGGTCAAGGAAGCAAGGATGGCGTGGTCCATCAGGAAAGCGCAGCGTTTTTACATAAACGCATTAGTTCCCAAGTGAAAGAACTTCGTTATTACCCAGAGTCATCCCACGGAATGCTGCTGGATCAAGAGAGAGAGCTTATCTATGCCGATATCACTGCGTTTATCCTTTCCCTGAACGTGGCATACTATGGAGTAAAGGAAACGAGTACGGCGAACTAGAAAGCTAGGCTCAACAACAACAAGAAGGTGAAGAGTATGATTACAGATAAAGAAATCATAAGTTTGATGCAAGAAGAGGCTTATAAGCCTATGTCCTATAAAGAACTTGAGAAGCATTTTGGAATTGAAAGTGCGAATGAGTTTAAGGATTTTATTAAATTGTTAAATCAGTTAGAGGAAAGTGGTCACATTGTTAGAGGGGGAAATGACCGTTACGGCGTTCCTGAACGAATGAATTTGGTGCGAGGTAAGCTGCAAGCTCATGCCAAAGGCTTCGGTTTCTTAATTCCAGATGATCGGGACCACCCGGACGTATATATTAATGCACATGATCTAAATACCGCGATGAATGGCGACATTGTCTTCGTAAAGGTGACCGCGAGGAGTCAGGGCGGAGGCCGTCTGGAAGGCGAAGTCGTGCGAGTTATTACGCGTGCGAATACGCAAATTGTTGGTGTTTTTCAGAGTCAGGAGACGTTTGGGTTCGTGATTGCGGATGATAAGCGTGTGTCTCGGGATATTTTCATCCCTCAGCATGCCTTCATGGGAGCTGTTACGGGGCAAAAAGTCGTTGTCAAGATTGTTAACTATCCAGAGGGCCGTTCTGCGGCTGAAGGGGAAGTTATCGAGATCCTTGGTCACAAAGATGATCCAGGCGTTGATATTTTGGCCATTGTACGTAAACACCAACTACCAGAGACTTTCCAAGAGAACGTGCTGGCGGAGGCAGATGCCGCACCAGATTCCATTACGGAAGAAGAAATTATTGGTCAAGGACGCCGCGATCTTCGTTCGAAGCGTATTGTAACCATTGATGGTGAAGATGCGAAAGACTTGGATGACGCGGTAAATGTGGAGCTTTTGGAAAACGGGAATCTTCGTTTGGGCGTGCATATTGCCGATGTGAGCTATTATGTGCGGGAAGGTACTGCGCTGGATATTGAAGCTTATAATCGCGGCTGCTCCGTGTATTTGACTGATCGTGTTATTCCAATGCTGCCTCATAGATTGTCTAACGGGATATGCTCGCTAAACCCTCGTGTAGATCGTTTAACCATGTCTTGCGAGATGGAGTTCGATGAGGATTTAAAACTGGTGAACCACGAAATTTTCACGAGTGTTATTAAAACTAGCGAACGCATGACGTATACGAATGTGCGTAAGCTTCTGACGGGTGAAGCCGAGCCGGAAATTGTCGAGAAATATGACTACTTGATGGAAGATTTCAAACGAATGGAAGAGCTGGCTGCAAGGCTGCGTTCCAGACGGATGAAGCGCGGGGCGATTGATTTTGACTTTGAAGAGTCTAAAATTATCGTCGATTCCGAAGGCAAACCTACGGATATTGTGAAAAGAGAACGTTCCGTCGCCGAAATGATGATCGAAGAGTTCATGTTAGCTGCCAATGAAACGGTTGCTGAGCATTTTTCATGGATGAAAGTTCCTTTCTTATACCGTGTTCATGAAGACCCTGATGCTGAAAAGTTGATGAATTTCATGGAGTTTGTGACGAATTTCGGTTACTCGGTTAAAGGAAAAGGGAATTCCGTACATCCACGGGCTTTGCAGGCGCTTTTGGAAGAGATTAAAGGGACTCCCGAAGAGACGGTTCTTAGTAAAATTATGCTTCGCTCCATGAAACAAGCTCGCTATGATGCGCAGAGTTTGGGGCATTTTGGTTTGGCGGCGGAATTTTATTCACACTTTACATCGCCAATTCGCCGTTACCCCGATTTAATTATTCATCGGGTGATTCGCGAAGTGCTGGAAAGCGGCGGTACATTATCCGATAAGCGTCATGAATATTTGTCTTCGCGAATGAGTGATATTGCGCAGCAATCCTCGGAACGTGAGCGGGTTGCCGTTGATGCTGAACGTGAGACGGAAGCACTGAAGAAAGCTCAATACATGCTGGATAAAGTCGGCGAGGAATTCGAAGGTATTATCTCCAGCGTTACCGGTTTCGGTATGTTCGTGGAGCTCGACAATACGGTTGAAGGCTTGATTCGTCTTAGCGATTTGACCGACGATTATTACAATTTCCATGAGAGACAGTTTGCTCTCATAGGTGAACGTACATCCAAGATTTATCGAATCGGCGATGAGATCAAGATTCGCGTTGCTCGTGTCAATATGGATGAGCATACGATTGATTTTGAACTGCTCGATATGAAGCCTCGTAAAGAGGGCGGGTTTAGTCGCGGCGGAGGAGGTTCAAACCGCGGTGGAAAACCTCCATTTAAAGGTGCAGCTGGTTTTAAAGGTTTCCGCGGGGGATCCGATAAAGGCAAACCTGAAAAAGGTAAAGGCGGATTTGCCGCTAAGGGCAAAGGCGGCTACGCGAAGGCTCAGGGCTCCGGTGCTGCAGGTGGAGAGCGCAAGGAAAGAGCAGGAGGAACGGCTGAAGGCAAGGAACGAGCTGGTCAAGGCAAGGAAAGAGCTGAAGGTCAAGGGCGTGGAGCGGGACGTGCTGCAGGTGGCGCAGCTCGTAGAATAGAAGCCGCAGGACGTGCCGAAGGCGGAGCGGGGCAAGGGCGCGGTGAAGGCTCTGGACGCGCAGAGGGCGGTGCAGCAGGCGGAGCAGGACAAGGCAAATCCCGGCGCGGTAAGGCAGGGAGCACGCCGTGGAGCGAGAAGCGCGGCAAAGGTGGAGCTGGCCGCGGCAAAGCGGGCGGTCCTAAGCTGAGCGAAGGCGGCAGCTTGAGCGCAAGGCTTGAATCTGTCGGCGCAGGGCGGACAGAGAGCGGTGCTGTTCGCGGCGAAAGCAAGCGCGGCCGCGGTGTGATTGCGCTTGGGGGCGAAGCCCAAGCGGGTGGCGGTTCGCCTGCTGCTGAGCGCAGCACAGGCGGCAGTGATTGGGCGAGCGGCGTGAACGCGCTCGCCAAGGGTGGTCGTCGTCGGAGTGACGACGGCGATGGTAGCAAGAAGCGGCGGAGATAACGCCGCTTCTTGCTTTTCCGCCTTGATCTTGCTACAATAGGATGCACATTGTAGCAGTATTTACCTGCATTGAACGTGCGGGAGGAGGATCTCACGTGGCAACGAAAAAGGCAGATGGCAAACTACTCGCCCAGAACAAAAAGGCTTCACATGATTACTTTATTGAAGAAACGTATGAATGCGGTCTTGTCCTGACCGGCACGGAGATCAAATCCTTACGGGCAGGTAAAGCAAACATAGGCGATAGCTTTTCGACTATTCGCAATGGCGAAGCATTTGTACACAACATGCACATTAGTCCTTTCGATCAAGGCAACCGAAGCAATCCGGAAGATCCAACACGGACGCGGAAGCTGCTCTTAAAAAAGGCGCAGATTGCCAAGATGCTAGGGCAGGCGAAGCAGGAAGGTTATACCCTCGTCCCATTGAAGGTGTATATCCGAAATGGTTACGCCAAGCTTTTGGTTGGCATAGGCAAAGGGAAGAAGCAGTTCGACAAGCGTGAATCCGCAGCGAAAAAGGATGCACAGCGAGACATTCAACGTGCTCTGCGTGAGAAGCAGAAGATTGCCAGATAGGTGGCAAGCCCATACTGGAAGGCAACACCTCAACTTCCATGAACCTAGTCGTTCATTTTTCGTGAGCATGTGTTATACTAATTTAGCAGCAAAGATTTGAAAGCAATTTGGCTCAAATGATTATCCTGCTTTTCTTTTACCTTCACCGTCTATGACGGCAACGAAGGCAATCCGGGGGTGTTCTTGGATTCGACGGGGATAGTTTGGGCACGGGTTGCGGGTAGTGGGGCCGCGTCCACTATAAAACGCTAAAGCCTATTAAATGGCAAAACACAAAACAACTACGCTTTAGCAGCTTAATAACCTGTTAGCGTGCTCCTCCTCAGCATCGCCCATGTGACTGGGATAGGGGCTCAACTATAGTGGGATACGACGTTTGGTCTCCGCCTGGGGTCGGACGTAGGAAGACAATCAGGCTGACCCAACGCATAGCCGGTTACGGGGCGCTGCTCGGGTGACATCAAAACTGTGACTACACCCGTAGATGCCTGTGTGGCGATATTTTCGGACAGGGGTTCGACTCCCCTCACCTCCATACAATGAAGAAGCACCCGAGAGGGTGCTTTTTTCATTTGTAGGGGATTCGGAAGGAGAACCCCTCGAGGGTTCAGTCCGCGCGGACTGAAGCGTAGCGGAAGGAGCACGGCATTGAAATGTACTACTAGGGTAGTCATCGGTGAATTCGCTTCGGAGCAAGTTTAATGGATATTTCAATACTCCCCTCACCTCCATACAATGAAAGAAGCACCCGATGAGGGTGCTTCTTTCATTTGTATGGGTTTCGGGAGAGAACCCCTCGAGGGTTCAGTTCGCGCGGACTGTAGCTAAAGCGGAGGGAGCGGATCCCTTTTCCCGTAAGGTTTTAAGTCCGATTTGGATGCTTATCTAATCGGGTTTTATTTATGATATAATTAGTGTAAGGATATTAATGGAGGTGATGAGATGCGTTGGGAAGAAGTGCAGGAGAGGTTCCCTAATGAATGGGTTGTACTTGAAGCGACGAAGGCACATTCTGAAAAGGGCAGTCGTTATATTGAAGAAGTTGTGGTTATTGACAAGTTTGATAACTCATCGGCAGCAATGCGTCGATATAGCGAATTGCACAAGCAAGATCCTCAACGTGAGTACTGTTTTTTTCATACGTCTCGTTCCACTTTAGTAGCCCGTGAAAGATACGTTGGAGTACGAGGACCTAGATGAATTATCATATACAATATGGTCTCCCTTTTGTGACTGTTATAATTCAATTTCGCGGACAGAGACTTATACTTGAAAAAGTTCTGTTGGATACGGGATCTGCGGGAACAATTTTCAATACTGATGTGGTTGGAGCAATTGGAGTAATCCCTGAATCCGAAGATGTAGTTGATACTATTCGAGGTGTCGGCGGAGTTGAATACGTGTATACAAAGAATTTTGATGCTATTTATCTTGATAGCGTTTGTTTAAATAATTTTCAAGTTGAGGCCGGCAATATGGATTATGGAATGGAAATTGACGGAATTATTGGATTTGATTTTATCCAAGCTGCAAAGCTAATCATAGACACGATCAGAATGCAAGTCTATTCAGTTGACCATGTGAATAACTAGTAGCCATCTTCCTAAACATCCTAAGCATCGCACGGTGTCGAATTGTGGATTTGCCAAGCCACGGCTCACCTCCATACAAAATGAAGAAGCACCCGATGGGGGTGCTTTTTTCGTTTGTATGGGTTTCGGGAGGAGAACCCCTCGAGGGTTCGCCCGCAGGGACTGAGGTGCGGAAGAACATCTGCCAATAACTGTATCGACATTTTCTGAGAAAATATGATATCATGTAGTTCTTGATAAAGTGGTAACGTGCTAAAGTCTTTGATACAAATGTTAAAGGTGGAGTTGGAATATGAAAAGATTGGCAACGATGGCATTAGTAATCACGGCGGCAATTTCTCTAATTACAGGATGTTCGAGTTCAAAAGGTAACGCAGGTGACTCGAAAAAGGTAGTGATCGGCATTGATGATAAATTTGCGCCGATGGGATTCCGAGATGAGAAGAATGAGATCGTCGGTTTTGATATCGATTATGCGAAAGCAGCTGTTGAAAAAATGGGTACAACTGCAGTTTTTCAACCGATTGACTGGACAACCAAAGAATCAGAGCTGAACAGCGGCAGGATTGATCTCATTTGGAACGGATATACGATTACGGACGAGCGAAAAGGCAAAGTTCTTTTTACCAAACCTTATTTGAAGAATGCGCAGGTGGCTGTCACGCTGGCTAAATCCAATTTCGCCAAGCTGGATGATCTGACTGGTAAAGTTGTAGGGCTTCAATCCCTCTCTTCGGCAGCAGACGCATTGAACGGGAGTCCGTTAAAATCCAAAGTCAAGACCGTTACGGAGTATGCCGATAATGTTCTAGCGCTAAACGATTTGAAGATTGGCCGCATCGATGCGGTGATCATTGATGAAGTTGTCATTAAGTACTACATGTCCAAAGAAAAGGGAAGCTTCAAGCTGCTCGGTGAATCGCTAGCTCCTGAAGAATACGGGATTGGCGTGAAGAAAGGCAACGAGGCTCTGCTTCAAAAGCTGCAAAAAGCGCTTGACGAGATGAACCAAGACGGCACCGCAGCTAAAATTTCGCAAAAGTGGTTTGGTGAAGATAAAGTATTGAAGTAAACGTAATCGAAGAAGTTAAGGCAAAATCGGATTTCTTTTGGAAATCCCGTTTTTGTTTTTGGAGGTATTTTTTGATGTCAGCTGATTATTTCACTTCGATGGTCATCCCTATGCTGGAAGGGGCCCAAATGACGGTCCTTTTGTTTTTAATTGCCATTGTGGTGTCCATCCCTTTAGGTTTTGTCCTTACATTGGCGGTGAAAAGCAGTAACCGATCGATTGCGGGGCTCGCTAATACGTATATTTATATCATGCGCGGAACGCCGCTCTTGCTGCAATTGCTCGTGATTTGCTTCGGACTTCCCATGCTGCCGGGTGTCGGACAATATCTGGTGCTGGACCGATTTACCGCTGCCTGTTTAGGTTTTATTCTGAACTATGCGGCTTATTTTGCTGAAATTTTTAGAGGCGGTTTACTTGCGATTGATAAAGGCCAATATGAGGCTTCGCAGGTGCTAGGTTTTAGCAAGTGGCAGACCATGCTGCGAATCATACTGCCTCAAATGTTTCGAGTCGTCTTGCCTGCAGTTTCCAATGAGTCGATTACGCTGATTAAAGATACCGCGCTGCTTTATGCTGTTGCAGTTCCGGAATTGCTTCATTTTGCCCAGACGGCGGTCAATCGTGACTTCTCCATCATGCCTTTCTTTATCGCGGGCATTATTTATTTGGTCATGACACTTCTGCTAACTGTGTTTTTTAAATGGCTGGAGCGAAGATTTAAATTTGAATAAAAGGGATGGCGCGTGTGGCAATCATTGAAGTAGCTAACCTCAGTAAGTCATATGGCGAGTTGAACGTGTTGAAACAAATGACGTTTCAAGTGGAAAAGAAAGATGTTGTTGCAGTCATTGGTCCCTCGGGTTCCGGCAAAAGTACGATGCTCCGAAGTCTTATTCATCTTGAGCAGATCAATAGCGGCACGATTCACATAGTAGATGAGGTTTTGGTCAAAGATGGGATCTATGCCAAGCCCTCTGAAATCAAACGGATCACCTCCAAGATGGGGATGGTGTTCCAACACTTTAATTTGTATCCTCATCTTACAGTGAGAGAAAATTTGGAGCTCGCTCCGCGAATCGTTAAAGGTGAGCCGATGACCGGATTTCGAAAACGCAGCTTGGAATTGTTGGAAAAGGTTGGACTCTCCGAGAAGGCATTGGATTATCCAGCTAAGCTTTCAGGGGGCCAGAAGCAGAGGGTCGCGATTGCCCGAGCATTAATGATGAACCCCGAAATCCTGTTGTTCGATGAACCTACCTCCGCCCTCGACCCTGAGTTGACGGGAGAGGTGATGCAGGTGATGAAGAACCTCGCAGAGGAACACATGACGATGATCGTTGTGACCCATGAAATGGGTTTCGCCAGAGAAGTAGCGAATCGGGTTATGTTTATGGACAAAGGAGAAATCGTTGAATCCGGCCACCCACAGCAGCTTTTTACAAATCCGAAGTTTGATCGGACGAAAGCTTTCTTGAATGTTGGTTTGGCACAGCAGTGATGGGGGAAAAGGTTTAACGATTGAAGAAGCACCCGATGAGGGTGCTTTTTTCATTTTCAACATGCGTGGCTACTTGCGAGGGAATAGATATGGGGCCAATCCCATTGCAATTACTTGACCACTCATAATCATGCATACACCGGGAAACCGAGTAATGTTACTTTACCAGCTTTTCAGACTTCAGCAGCATTTCTCGTAAAACGGTAGCGACTCGACTTTTGCTGTTCTTTGCTTTCTTTTTTATCCATCGTAATGATTTTTTGTGTGCATGGGTATTATTTTGTTGAAAGAACTGCTTGGCTGAAATTTGTAGTGTTTTCTTTAACAACAGTGCTGACGAACGTGTTAACTTAGATCGGATTCCCCTGCGCAATACCCTTAGCGTATTTTTGTAAGCCTCGAAATCCTCAGATGGAGGTACTAGAGCGAATAAATTTAACGAGGGGTCATTGAATCCGTAGGTTTCAAACATGATTCTCAAATTTTCATTATTTATAATATTCCCTCTCAAGTGGTTTGGATGTTCCTGGTGATATCCGACAACCTCTTTGATGCAATAAAAAGGGATCTTCAATTGATGCAGCCTGTAACCAAGGTCCCAGTCTTCGAGTCCATAGAGTACAAACCGTTCATTGAATCCTCCAATACGAGTCAATTGGCTGCGTTTGATCGACACACAACGAGTAACTAGTAACATCCAAGGAGCTACATCCGTTTTGGCAAATTGCTTTTTGACATTTGGGGGTACTCTTGTGGGGATAACAACTTTTGACAAGGCACCCGTTTGATGAAGGATATCTTCTGGCGTTATTAGCGGAATAATTTCATTCGCTGCTTCAAAGTCCGCATTCCATAAGTTGGATTGTGTAACTCTGTTGCGAAAATGTTCTTTTTCCTCAAGGGAAAAATCAGGGTAATAATGGGTATAAGCATCATCCCACGAGTGAGGAATGCCTGAAAGCACGGCCCTGGGATATTTGCGGTGATAACGGCTCACAATTCTAATGAATTCAGGTAAAACCAAAAAGTCAGCATCACAGAAGATGATATATAACCCTTTCGCATGGCGCAGCCCCAAGTTTCTAATGGCAGATCGACCGCGTTGTTCCTGATGGGTAACATAGATAAGGGGGTAGGATGCTTGGAAGCCTTCGACCATTGCTTTCGTTCCATCTGTAGAACCGTCATCAGCTACAATCACTTCGAATTGATGCTTCGGATAAGTTTGTGTTTCAAATGAAACGAGCGTGAGCAAAAGCTGCTGGGCTCTATTAAAGGTTGGAATGATGATACTGTAGCGGATAGCCAATGTGATCTCCCCCCGACCATTTTTTTAGAAAACCCTTAAATTAGAAGATAAAATAATAACAATATATTCAATGAGTTTAGCATGGTATAGTCTAACATCCTTTAGGGTTCGAAAAAGGTTTGGGCTTATTAGGGATGTATCTTTATTGTGATTTGAGAAAAGCAATAGTAGGCAAGAAGAGACAAATTTGAGAAAATGAAAACATGAACGGCTCAAATCATTTAACATTCAAGATACATCATATAGTTAAGAAAGCAGGGATACATAGATGAAATTGAAAGAAATTGAGAATAGCATAGATCCTATCATTCTTGAGCGCGGGGAAGGGTATCGAGAGAACGGTCATATTCTATCCATTGAAGAGGTGGGGCCAGGATTGTACCGAGCTGAAGTTGAGGGGAATGAGCTTTACGATGTGGAGGTTCATCTTGGCTCCCGCGGTGAAGTGGTATATACAGCGTGCGACTGTCCTTACGACATGGGGGCAATATGTAAGCATGTGGCTGCTGCGCTTTTGGAAATTAGAGACGAGCTATCTCATAGTAAAACAGCTTCGGATCCTTCTAAATCTAAGACCTCAGGTAAAGTAAGTTTATCTGACGAACTGTCTAAGCTTAGTAAAGAGGAGCTGGTTGCGTTACTTGTCCATTTTTCGAAAGAGATTAAGGAAGTAGACCATTTGCTTACTCTGAAATTTCATGACTCCAGCAGTGACGAGGGGTTAGCCCAATATAACAAAATGATTCAATCCTATGTGAAGCGGAACTCCGATCGACATGGTTTTGTGCCTTATCGCAATGTGTCCTATGCTGTAGCAGGTGCTGAACTGGTTATGGAAAAAGCCGAGGAAGAATTGGAAAAAGGCCAGCACTTGTCTGCTGTTAAAATAAGCTTTTGCATTTTGCATGAGATGGGGGAATTGCTTCAGTCGTGTGATGATTCTGATGGCATTGTAGGTGGGATGATTCAGCAGTGTTTGGATTTAGTTCATGATGCAGCTTGTGATCTCGAAAGCAATTTCGAAATAGATAGACCTGCCATGTTGCAGCTGCTTCTCAAGGAGGCGTTTCATCCGAACCTCGAAGGATGGAGTGAGTGGCAATTATCTCTTTTAGAAAGTGGTGCATGTTTGATAAAGAATGATAAGGAGAGGACAGAGTGGGAGCAGCAAGTAGTGAAATTAGAAGAGAAGGAGAAACGAAATTCCTCATATGGATTGTATTTTGCCGAAAATATTGCTAGGCTCCGGTATCAAATGATTCAGAAGTTTGATGGTGATGAACAAGCAATGAAGTTTTTACAAGATCATCTCGAATTTACCGCTTTTCGTAAAATGGCGATTGTTACTGCTATGGAACATCAGCAATATGATAAGGCTTTGCAGTTAGCCGAGGAAGGCGAGCGTCATGATACAAGTAAAGGCTATCCGGGTCTGGTTGATCAGTGGAAAAGATATCGCTATGAAATATATCAGCTTACACACCAAGTTGAACATCAAAAAAAGCTGGCGGAGGAATTCCTAGTATCGGGTGAGTATTCCTACTATGCGCAATTAAAAGAATTATTTAGCAAGGATGAATGGTCATCTGTTTATGAGAGGATTTTAAGAAATCTGGAAAATAATCAGAGAGGAAATTGGCGTGTAAATTCCTTATACACCCAATTACTTATAGAAGAGAAAGAGACACTGAGACTGCTGAATTATGTCCAAACGCATAAAAGTTATGTAGTGGACTTCTATAAGCATCTGGTAGGTGAGCATGCAGAAGAAGTTTTTGGATTGTTTGTCGAACACATTGTGGAGGAAGCAGCTCGAGCAACAAATCGAAAAGCGTATCAGAAGGTGTGTCAAATTATCCGTCAACTGATCAAAGCCAATGGATCGGCTCAAGCGGAAAAGTTAATACAACAGTTTCGTCTTGTTTATCCGAATAGACCTGCTTTCATGGATGAACTGCAGCAGATTAAATCATGAAATTACCAAGAATGAAGCAAAAAAGTGATCATAAAATTCAGATGCTTAAACTTGTAGAGGAATGGCGATTCCGAAGGGTTCCCTACCTCGAGAGGGTCCTTAACGGGAATTTCGGTCAATTCAGCTTCATCATGAAAGAATTCCGGAAAACGGCAAGGGATTTGAACCTTAAGGAATCATATACCGCCTATATGTCCTGGGGAAAAGGGGCGAAAAGTCAACTGCGTTTCTCGAAATCAGGTGACTACCAAGTTGAACGACACTATTCCACCCATTATGTAAAGCCGCCTAACCCGGAACAAGCCCAACTTCAACCGCTCCAGGTGAATTTGGAATATGAATGGAATTAGTTTGGTTATATTCATTGAGATTAGTAGAGAACCAAATATTGCTTGAAATGCATAGAACAAGTGTGTCACTATAGAAGCTATAAAGGCTAGCAAAATTGGTTGTCGTGAAACGAACCTGATTTTAGACACATTTGAATAATGGTGATTTAGGATGAAATATTCAGGAAGAATCGTTATTATATCGGTCGTTTTAATATTAATAGTAGCCATAAGAATGTATGGTACTCTTTACTATAACTATCCCTCTCTTCAGTTTCCCATAATTGGTATTTTTATTGTGTTTGCAAGCTGGTTGCTAGGAACACAGTATGATAAATTGAAGTTCCTTTCGGAAAAAGATAGTCTGACCACACTGTATAACAGGAGATTCATATTGGAAACCTTTCCTAGGCTCATCGCTTCGGTGGATCGAAAACAGGAAAAGTTGATTTTATATTTTATTGACGTGGATAACTTTAAAATAATCAACGACACCCATGGGCATAAAATCGGTGATCAGGTACTGCAAAGGATTGCAAACGTACTAATACTCCATTCAGAAAAAAGGGATTTAACTGCTCGTTGGGCAGGAGATGAATTTTTGATTCTTTCCACTTTTTCTGATGCTTGCCAAAGGGCGATGATGATTAATCGTATTCAGAACGAACTAAAGTTAGCCTCTAAAGAGTTCAATTTAGATATTTCCGTTTCTATTGGAACGGCTTCGTATCCCGATGAGGCGCAAACATTAGATGATTTACTTCATGCGGCAGATCAAGATATGTATTCTTTGAAATCCGATAGAAAATTATCATAGCAAAAGAGACACACACTGTGTAAGTGTCTCTTTTGCTATGTGCTTATTTACAGAAAACGGAATCAGTTAATGTGTTGCCATCTTTCTTGAAAGGACAAGCAGAACAAATCAGATTGGTGTACGAAGCATCGGGAAAGGCGACTGAAATATTAAAGTGGATGCCATGTTATTGTGGATGCGGTGAAAGTGCTGGGCATACCAGCAATATGAACTGTTTTGTAAAAGAAGTTCATGCAGATGGCTCGGTAATATGGGATGACCATGGTACCCGCTGCGGAGTTTGCTTACAAATTGCTGTGGAGTCAATAAAAATGAAGCAAGAGGGAAAATCTTTAAAACAAATTCGTGATAGTATTGATAACACTTATAAAAAGGGTTATGCAAATCCAACAAAAACCCCAATGCCTGTTTAATACCGAAGCCCCATCAAAATGTGATGGGGTTTGAATTTGACACATATATTAGGGGAGGCTAATATGATAATTATATTAGTGATTGTTAATTCGTTTGGAGGTAGTCTCAATGAATCAAAAACAATTTGATCAATTAGATGTTAAAGCCAAATTCATTCGTGGCTTTAGTGATAAGACGCGGCTTCAAATACTGGCATGTATTAAAGATAAAGAAAAACCTGTATCCCAAATCGTTGACGAAATTCAGGGGAATCAATCGAACATTTCCCAGCACCTCGCGTGTTTGAAGGGCTGCGGAATTATTGTTGGAAGGCAAGAGGGCAAATATGTGTATTACAGTTTAAGAAATGAACAAATCATACAGCTATTAAACATAATGGATGATGTTTTCAACCAAGTCGAGGAGGAAGTAGCTGCATGTGAACAAAATGACCAATTGGATTGTTGCTCCAAAATATAAAGGAGGGACCCCAATGAATGAAGATATAGAGAATAAGGATTCTTGCTGTTCGGATAAAAGTTGCGAGTCAAATAAAGAACCGAAATTTAGCCGAAAATCGGATTTTCTGATCGGCGGTATGGATTGCAGTTCCTGCGCTTTAACCATAGAAAATCATATGAAAACTCTTCCCTCGATCAAAAGTGTAAGTGTCAATTTCTCAACTGGAAAAATGATTGCTGAATACGACAACTCAGTTGAAGAAATTATCAAAGAAGTGTCTAAATCCGGTTATAAAGCTACGCTAGTTTCGAGCAAAAGGAAAAGCGCTCAGAAAAAAGACAACTCAGGTACAAACCTAATCATTTTGTCAGGTGTTCTACTTCTTTTTGGTTTTCTAGGCTCCTACACGAATGTATCGCCAAACTTTACTATTCTACTTTACGCAATATCGATTATTATAGGTGGTTATAAGCCAGCTAGAAGCACTTATTATGCAGTGAAAAGCCGTTCACTGGATATGAATGTACTCATGACTGCAGCTGTTCTTGGTGCGGTGGCAATTGGTGAGTGGTTAGAAGGTGCTACGGTTGTTTGGTTGTTTGCGTTAGGCAATGTCCTTCAAACGAAGTCTATTGAAAAGACCCGAAATTCGATTCGAGGCCTAATTGACCTGGCACCTCCCGAAGCGTTCGTGAAAAACGGTCAGGAGCTTGTCAGAAAGCCTGTAGAGGAGATTTCAGTTGGGGATGTCATTGTTGTTAAACCAGGGGATAAAATCCCTTTAGACGGTCTTGTTATTGGTGGGGAATCGAGTGTAAATCAAGCGCCAATTACAGGAGAATCCATTCCTGTTGATAAGCATCCCGGAGATGGCGTATATGCAGGGACAATTAATGAACAAGGATCTTTGGAGATTGAGGTAACCAAACTGGTTGACGATACGACCATCTCCAAAATCATTCACCTTGTCGAAGAAGCCCAAGAACAGAAGGCTCCTACTGAAGCTTTTGTAGACAAATTTGCTCGTATCTATACGCCAATTGTATTTGTTCTTGCTCTCGTTGTGATGGTTCTTCCTCCACTTGCCGGTATTGGAAGTTGGGGGGGATGGTTCTATAAAGGATTAGAATTGTTGGTGGTTGCATGTCCTTGTGCCTTAGTTATTTCAACTCCTGTGGCGATTGTTTCAGCAATAGGAAATGCAGCCAAGAATGGGGTTCTTATCAAAGGTGGGGCCTATTTAGAAATAGCGGGAAGGATTTCAATGATTGCTTTTGATAAAACAGGTACTTTAACGGAGGGAAAACCAAAGGTAGCACAAGTTGTTTTAACAGGATCATCAGAAGAAGAGTTGCTGGCTATTGCACAAACACTAGAAGAATACTCCACACACCCTATCGCAAAAGCAGTGGCCCAGTACGCCAAAGATAAAGACGTCCCTGTCAGTCACGGCGATAAGTTCAGAAATATCGTTGGTAAAGGTGTCAGCGCAATTATTGGCGATAGCGAGTACTTTGCAGGAAACCTTAAATTGTTCGAGGAGCTAAACACTTCTCTAGGAGAACTTGGATCACGAATCCTATCCCTTCAACAAGAAGGAAATACAATCGTTATTGTAGGAACAAAAGAGAAAATACTAGGTGTCATAGCTGTTGCGGATGCTATTCGTGATACTTCCGTAAAAGCTCTTAAAGGGCTTCAAGCCGCCAACGTCAATCAAGTTGTGATGTTAACAGGCGATAATGAAGGTACAGCTAAGAAAGTTGCTACTATAACTGGGGTAAACCGATATTTTGCAGAGCTTTTACCCGAAGATAAAGTGAAAACTATTAAACAACTTCAAGAAGAAGGCAATCTTGTGGCGATGGTTGGAGACGGCATAAATGACGCTCCTGCACTTGCAACTGCCAATCTAGGTATTGCTATGGGCGGGGCAGGAACGGATATGGTAATGGAAACCGCAGACATCGTGTTGATGGCTGACAATCTTGAAAAACTACCTCATACTGTTAAATTGAGCCGTAAGGCAATACGAATAATCAAACAAAACATTTGGTTTTCACTCATCGTTAAGGGTCTTGCATTGATGTTGATTTTCCCTGATTTACTCACCCTCTGGATTGCTGTAATTAGTGACACAGGCGCAGCTTTAATTGTAATTTTAAATAGTATGAGATTACTGAAAGTTAAGGGGTGAGACAAAGGATAACCTCCTTCGTTTTTTCCATGAATTAGAATTGAAATCGAAAATGAGGATTGATCTTTTTGGGATTGCCTTGGCAATACAGAAGAGGTTCTGCCTTAATTGGTGGCGTTGGAGTTGATGCAGAGCATATAGCCGAGAGTATAACTAAAAGCAAATATTTTATTGGTATATCATAATATAAAAAGCTTCATCTAGCAGTCTCTGCTAGATGAAGCTTTTTGTTATTTTAACGGTATGTTTAAAGAATAATAACACCGACTATGCCGCTTAATAAACCAAGCCCAACTACTGAAACAGTAACAAACAGAATGACTTTCTTAGGAAATGATTTCGATATCATTAGCAGAGAAGGCAAACTGACGGAAGGCAACGTAAGCAATAATGCGGCTGCGGGTCCTGTCCCAAGGCCAAAAGACATTAAAGATTGAATAATCGGTATCTCTGCCGCTGTAGGGATAACGAACAGCATGCCTGCAATAGCAAAACCAATAATAAGAAGAATACTATTTCCTGCAGTTTCCCCAACCGCAGGAAATAACCAAGCTCTGCTTGCTCCTAACAAAAGTACCGCGATGATGTAAGCTGGAACAATATGAAGAATCATCGACCACATACTTTTGAACCATCTTTGTATGAATGAGCCGGCTTTTTCTTCTGTTACTTCCTCTGTTTTAACCGTTAGATTCTCTGGAAGTTTCGTTTTTCCAGCAAAAAGGTTGGCGTAATAGCTTACTCCAAAGGTTAATATTAAACCAAATATCAACCGAATTAAGGTGAACTTCCAAGACAAAACAAAGGTCATAAACACCAAGGTTGCTGGGTTAATGGTCGGGTTTCCAAGCCAGAAAGCAAGGCTTGCGCCAACGGATACATTCTTTTTACGTAACCCTACTGCAAGAGGCGCTGCGCAGCATGTGCACATCATACCAGGTAGGGAGGAAAATCCCCCGATTAAAGTACTTCTGAAAGAAGTTTTACCAAGCACCCTCAGAAGCCATGTAGACGGTAGAAGTACCTGTAACAATGAACCAAGGACAATGCCTAGCAGCGCTGCCTTCCAAACTGATTTGTAGTAGGTCAGTGCATAATCCCATGCGGCTTGCCAAGAAGGGGCAGGGGCTGTAGGATTTTTACCAGAAATTATGGACGACCCTATAGAATGTTTAGTTGCAGCATCGAATGCTTTATGATAGTAAGGCCACCATTTCACATACGTTAAACCAACAATAGCGATTATTAAAAAAACGACAACATATAGTACAACCCTTTTGTTAATTGGATCTATATGAGGTGAGGTATTACTGGTATGTGTCATTATATTCTCCAAACATTAGGTTTTGACAAGCTAAATAGGTTTTCATTATACCATAGAAGAGGATGAAGATACCTTTTTTCTGCTGGTTAAAGGAAGGAAGCCCTGTGCACAAATTACTCAGGGCTTTTGTATCACTTCATTAACAGAAGCAATCAGGAACTAAGGACTGCTGGTCTGTTGTTTGTCCGGATAACTGTTCTGGATTATCCTCGAATGCTATTAAGGCATGTGTCGCATGGCTGAGAATAGCCCCCGCTCGCGTAGAAGCAGCAATTAAAATTGCCTCTAAGATTTCTTCTTTCGTGCCACCTAGCTCTTTGCACTTTTTTACATGTACATCAATACAGTAGGGACAACCCGTCACGTGGGCAACGGCCACAGCAATTAGTTCTTTCATCTTTAAAGGTATGGCATCTGTAGAATGAAAGACGTCCCTTTCGAAGGACAAAAAAGAAGCGGCAGTTTGTGGGGCGAGCTTCATAAGCTCAGGAATTCGTTTTAGATTCGACCGGTCGTAATAATGATTCATTGTTAACCTCCCATAAAAATTTGATGGATCTATTATTAATTTATAGGGATTCGAATCGATTTTCAGTGACTTAATCACAAATACTAGTCCTTTAATACACGGGTGATGGTCTGAGCATGTATAAAGAAAATGTGTGCCATCTAATCAGATTTCAAAATAATTATCTGTTATAATGATGCAATATGTATCAAATGGTGGATGGAATTCATGTATATGACTGCGATCTGGGGAGAAATTTAGTCTAAAAGTCAGGAGTTGAATCGAATGAACAAAGTCCGACTAATTAAACCTTCTATGGAATTCCGTGATCAGTATTTATCGTTCTATCAAGATTGGATCAGCAGTGGTGAAGATATCGTGCCTTGGGTTGTTGAAAAAGATCCCAGCGATTTCCATGCAATGCTAGAATTTCTCTATTCGGAAGACAGCGAAGAGAAATTAGTCACTTCTAATTGGGTTCCCCATTCAACCTACTGGTTATTAAATGATGAGAACTTTCTAGTGGGGGCTGTAAACATTCGTCACCGATTGAACCAAAAGCTTCTAAATTGCGGTGGTCATATTGGCTATGGAATAAGGCCCTCCTTTAGACGAAGAGGGTATGCGAGTGCCTTGCTATATCAGACATTACAAATAGTGAAAGAGATGGGCTTGGATAAAGTACTAGTGGTATGCGATAAAGGCAACGTTGGTTCTGAGAAGACGATTCTCAAGCAGGGTGGCACCTTTGAATCAGAGTTTATCGAAGATGATGGAAATATGGTTAGGAGATTCTGGATTACGTTATGAGGGAAAACCGGCACTTGAAATGCTAGGGATTGGCTATGATTTTACCATTTTGCCACTCAAATTCATATTCAAATTGTTCGGTTGAGCTATAAAGTTCTGGTGAGTACGGACGCACAATATGATTCTCAGTTGCACTGGCACTTAAAGCAGATAGGAATAACATACAGGCAAATACAAGAATTATTTTTGCTGTCATATTTCGATGCCTCCGCCACAATAAGATAACTCAATTGTAGGGTTCATATGTAATTGGAGTATTATCACTAAGTAAATAATTTGTTTACAAAAAGGGAGGGGTCATGGATTTGTACAGCCACGGTTCACCCCCACACAAAATGAAGAAGCACCCGACGAGGGTGCTTTCTTTCATTTTATGAGACGCCCCTCCATATTTCAACCCTCTCAACTCCTTCATATCTCTACCGATTGAGGAAATTAAGAGACTCGTCATATCCCGGTATGATATAGTTACAAAATTAGGATGATTATGGAAATATTATCGAGGATAACGGAGTGGTTGATATGAGAATAAAGTCATTAACGATTTTATATTTTCTGATTACATTAGCATGTTGTGCGATTGCACTTAGTGCTTGCGAACAAACGCATTCCAATGGCGTAGCTAACGAGAAGTCAACGGAGACAAAATTAGACCTATGGACTCCAACCCATGTGGATGCCTCACAGATTCCCTTAACTTTTACTTATACCTCTAATAAGACAGCAAGTTATGTTGTCGATTTACTGATTAAACCGGAAGGTTCAACTGAATATCGTAAAGCAACATTAGATGGAAATTCTTCTTTTGAAAGCAAAGAAGGAGAAAGTGAGTTCACAGTTTCATGGGATAAGGAAAAAGATTCTATTCAAGCAAATCTTTCAGTTGACCTCCGTTTAACAACCACTGATAAAGATGGGCATACAACGAGTTCTGATCTTAATCGATTACGCTTTGAATCGCGGGAGACCATTCGTAATCACGTTCAGGATTATTTGATCTATTATGGCAAATGGACTGATTCGTTAATTGATCAAGCAAGGCAGAAGTATCGATTGGTTATTATAGATACACGCAGCGGCATTTCACCTAAGCAAATAGCCAAGATTCGTGCGGGAAAGGACCCGCATGATGCTTCGGATGATGTTCTCGTCTTAGCTTATGTTTCAATAGGAGAAGATCTTCGGACGGCGGGAATGAGCCCGGATGACATGAAAAAGGATGCGAGATTCGTACTGGATGGATCCGGTCCCTCTACGGATCCGCGAGCAGGAGCCCCTTTCCCCAAAGGTAGCGACGTTCCAAAGGATCTTGATCTGAAGGGGAAAGCGAGCAATGGAGGGTTTGCTCCCTTTTATCTGAATGATAATTTCGTGACTTTCGGTACGATCGGGAAGGCGGGAACGCCAGATTTTAATACGAATTTCAAGGCTGCATTTGTAAATCCCGGTCACCCTGAATGGTTTAAAGCGTTACTCGACATGAAACTTCAAACGGATAAGGTATCGGGAATTAAAGAGCTTTTGACCCGCGATTCCAGTCAAGGTTATGGTTGTGACGGGTTGTTTTTGGACACCTTGGATACTGCGGCACCAAATTCTTTTACCGATGCATCCAGTTCCAATCAAGGTCAATTTGAGTGGGTTCAGCCTGGGATGAAGCAATTAATTGCGAACATTCGACAAGCGTATCCGGATCGGTTTCTGCTCGCGAACCGTGGGCTTTTTTTCTACAATCCTGACTTGACAGCCTATGCGTTCACTTTACGAGGATTAGTTGATTTTGCTTTATTTGAAAGTTATCGGCTGGATAGCAGCTCGGCTCAGTGGTTTAACGAAGCTACATTCAATGATAATAAGTATAATTATGTACAAAAGCTTTTAGCTGAATCGGATCGTGGTAACGGATTTCGTGTTCTCAGCCTTGGTTATGCGGAAGGGCCGAACGGTGATTTGATGAAGAAAGCGCTAAATGGGGAACAGAATGAAGCATCAAAAATGTTACTTGCTGATGTACAAGAAGCTAATGACTTAGGAATGGTTCACTATATATCCAATGCTCAGGTTGCAGCTATAGATACTTATGTCATTGATCATCGGGATGCTGCGTCTAAACCGCCAATTTGGGGAAATACGATGACGCCTCCTTTCGGTAAACCTTACACGGAGCCGAGAGTAGGGATTCAGAATATAGATATCCGAGGAAAAAATGTCTTTGTTCAGTGGGATGTGGCACATTCTCAGGCTCGTCCCATTTCGTACACGCTTTATGTGAAAGAGGGTCAAGACTTTGATTTTAAACAGGACATGAAGAATCAAGAGGCACAGGCCATTCCACTGAATTTGGGCATTCCTTTAGACTATGCGGGACGAGGAGATCGGACCAAACGCTACCCCTACGAGGATAAGGTGGAAGGGCTGGCATCCGGGAAAACCTATTATTTTCTCATTAGGGCTCGCAATGCAGCTGATCAATTTGACAACAACGAAAAATCAATGAAGATTATAGCCCCTTAATAGAAAGAACGGTGAGTTATTGTGGATCTATGAATGATCTTTACTGACTTGCTATAAACTAACAAGATGTAAACGACGTCTAGAATAAATATAAGAATGTACATCATAGTTAACAAGATTGAATGCGGGTTTAGGGAATAGCACCAAATAGATGCACACAGGGTACCCACCATTTTAGAGTAGGCGATGTAGATGGATTGGCCGTGCAAATCTTGTTTCAGCAGCATTTTTATAAAAAGTAAGGACATCATTAGATTGATTCCAAATGCGGAGTACTTGCCCTCAGGATCATGAAATTCGACAGCCATTCCGTAGTGAAGCAGCAGCGCAATGACTAGTAAGGAGAGAATTATAGGTTTTGTAGGCCATTTTGGAGATAGGCTTTTAGAAAAATAGAAAAATTGAAACAAGATGATACAGTCTAATAAAAACCATAGTAGAGTTACGATTTGCTGGAGTGGGTGGAAAGGCATGACGAGGGAAAACAGAAATTCCCAAGTAATATTGGCACATAGGGCGACTATTGGCATTCCGCAGGTTCGATCACGGAACCCTTTATAAATGATCCATATATAAGCGATTGTCCAAAAAAAGACGATGCCAAACTGTAGAATAAGTTCTATTTGTGGTGGTAAAAGGTGCTCCATACGTAGTAAATCGCATCCTTCCAGGGAATTCTCTTTGATAAATATGATTCATTTAGCTGGTCTATGCACAGATATGTAAATCTAAAAAGCAGCTCGGCCACCAAGTGGTTGGAGCTGTTTTTTGCATAATTGGGAGGATAGGGCAGGATGTTTTCGAATACATAGATTTGGTTAGGTCTAATCCATTCTTAGGGCGGAATACTTGGCTTTAGGTATCCATAGACGGTTTTTCACCCAAATTGCTATTTGTTATACTTAATAGGACCGATGCGAAATGAAAATAAGCAAGGAGTTGGCGGGAGTGAATCATACAGAGATGTTAGGACGCAGGAGCGAAATTTTGAAACGTATCATTGGAAATCTGATTATTAAAGATAATCAGTTCGGTTTGAGTGAACAAGAAAATAATTGTTATAAAGATATGGTTAAAAAGTTTCATAGAAGCAACTATGAGTTGCACGCTAGCAGGAAACAAGTATAGTTACTATAGGATCTATTAGAATGGAAGCAAAGAGTGTAGTAAGATGATAAGTACTAGAAGACACCGTCTTAGGTGTCTTTTTGTGGTGTAATAAGATTATATTAGTTAATAATCGATAGAGAGTAGGCGTGCATCAACTTGGTAAAGTCAGAGAAAACCATTTATTTCATCCTAGCTTTGGTGGTCATCTCATGGGGTCTAAATATTGTAATGGTTAAATACCTTACACAGTTTATCTCGCCCATGCTTGTAGCCGCAATTAGGATACCGCTCGCTGGAATTGTGTTGCTTCCGTTTGCATTTAAAAAGTATGGATTCTATAAACCCAATGCAAAGCAGTGGGGGCTTCTTTTTCTCATAGGGCTAACATCTATCTTCTTTCATCAGCTGTTTTTAGCATACGGGGTTGTTACAACTACAGCTACAAATGCATCGCTGATATTAGGATTAAATCCGTTATCTACCGCTCTGCTCGCATCCATTTTCATTGGGGAAAAATTCAGTATGAGATTAGGCGTCGGTATTCTGTTTGGATTCTCGGGGGTCGTTTTGGTCGTAACTTCCAAATCGGCAGATAGTTCGGTTGGTTTATCTGGATGGGGAGATGTCATCATGCTTCTATCCATGTTGGCTTATGTTGTTGGTGCATTGTTCATCAAGAAGTTGTCGGCAACGTCCATGCCAACTTTAGTTGTCACTACTTATTCCACGCTAATTGGGGGAGTCATGTTAAATCTGGGTACAGTGACTTTCTTTGGGCCTTCGTCGTATGCTCAGATTCATTTGCCAGCCATGGCTTGGGCAGTTATGTTCATGTCAGCTTGGGTAGCATCTTCACTGGGTACATTAGGGTGGAATCATGGTATTAAATTTCTAGGTGCCAACAAAACAGCTATGTTTCTAAACGGGCTGCCTTTTGCCAGTATGGTTGGGGGAATTATTTTTTTGGATGAAAAAATTGGTTGGATTCACGTTGTGGCCTTTATTCTTACCACGGTTGGTATTGTGATAGGGACTTTAAAGAAAAGAGACAGCAGGCTTTCCTCTGTAGGTGGAAAATCTGTTGAAATCTAGACCCAAGCGAAAGCGGGGGGGATTATATCTTCCTAATAAGACACTATCCATTCCTATGAATTGGATAGTGTTTTTTTATCAAAGATGGGAACGCTAACTAGCAAAAAGGAGCTGGGAACATGAATATCATGGAAGTACTCAATGATGCGATTAAGCCGTTTCTCGATGGTGAAAAGCCGCCTTTAAACGTCGGAGAAGTCATGAATCTATGGTTTTATTTGACTGCAACGGAACAAACCATGCGCGGCGAACAGGTATCTTATAATATTGTAGAGGACCTGGAACTTAAGGAGAAGCTGAAAGAAGTCATTAACGATGTTCATGGTCCCATATTTGCAGAGTTAATTGAGTTTTTAAAAGCAGAAGGCGTCCCGCTGCCCGAGGCATCGCCGGATAAACCGATTGGCGATTTTCGGAATATTCCGGAGGGATCCAAACTGTCTGATGAGGAAATAGCGAGTCTTCTCAGCTTCAATATTGTACTGGGTATAAATTATGCTTGCCGGGGCATGACAGAGGCAGTACGGCCGGATGTAGCGGCAATGTTCGCCAAATTTCAGATGAAGAAGTTTACATACGCGATAACGTTAAAAGATTTATTAATGAGAAAAGGGTGGTTAAAAGCACCCCCGTATTTCAAGCCAGAAGTCTTGTAAAATAGTTTAGGAAGCGTTAAACAGTACTTTGCTAGTATAAGCATAAAAAGCACCTGAGAGGGTGCTTTTTTGATTTGTACCGGTGTTAAAGCAAGGAAAGTTTATGCATAGTTAGTTGATAGTGATAGCAGAAATACTTCCATTTGTTTTAAAGTCGTTCGTGTAGGCTAACGTAGCTGTCGCAGTGAATGTACCGTTTGGCCCCGTTACGGTTATCGTTGGATTGGAAGAGTACCCTGCTCCTGGATTTGTAATGGTTACACCAGTCACAATACCATTCGTAACTATTGCGGTTGCTGTAGCTTGCGTTTTTTGCCATGTATCACTTTTTCTCCCGTTATAACGGTAATAGTTGGACACCTCATCTAAGCGTTCATTCGTGATTCCATAGGGAGCTAGAACTTTAAGGAGAGCAGCTTTGTTTTTCTGTGCTTGTTCGGAGCTTGGGCCACTATCCAGTCCTGCAGGAGTTACGCCGCGAAATGCTTCTCTAAAAACCTCAGTGGGTACCCCAAGGGCTGCGGCAATAAGTACGACAGGTCTGCCATGGTCTTGCGGATCTGTGATAAAACCACCCGATATCACGACTGAATTAGCTGCTTGACCAGGATTGCTGCCATTCGTTGTGCCCGCAGATGGAGTTGGGCTTGTTGTTGGAGCTAGAACGGGATCGGGCTTACAATTCTGTCCTCCTTTGTTGCCTGCTTCTCTTGCCGGTGCATCCTTAACCGCTTTATTATTTGCTGCTGTCCCATTGGTCGCAGGAGGTGCTGCTAACACTGTGTTATTATTGCTCAATGCTATACCTCCACTTACTACAACTACAGCCACTAGCGTACTGGTGGTGATCATTTTCATTTTTAAGTTCATCGTCATTCTTCCCTTCTTTTTATTAGATTGTGTGTTTCTTGAAACCTATGTTACTTGGACTTGGTGAAAGTATGGTGAAAGCACGAAAGCTTTCGGTTATACTTTTATGAAGATGGTAAAGTCGGGAAATGGGGCAAGAAAATGAAGATTCTATTGGCGGAAGATGATATCCGTCTGGGTGAACTGACCGCGCATATGTTGAGAAAGAAGTCGGGTTGCACCGTCGATTGGGTAAAGACGGGCAACGACGCGTTCGACTATGCGACGGCTTCTAGCTACGATGTTGTCGTGCTCGATTGGATGATGCCGGATGGGGATGGCCTCGAAACGTGTGCCAAACTTCGTAAAAGGGGCTATCTCGGTGCGATTCTGATGCTGACTGCGAAAGATGCTTTGCGGGATCGTGTGGAAGGTCTCGATGCGGGAGCCGACGATTATTTGGTCAAGCCGTTCGAGATGGATGAACTGCTGGCACGTTTGCGAGCATTGATGCGCAGAAACTTCGTTCCCATTCAGGAGGATGTCATCCGTATTCGTGATCTAGAGCTTCAGCGGATGAGTCAAATCGTCATTCAAGGCGACCAAGAAATCCAATTATCCCCGCGCGAATTTCAAATTCTAGACCTGCTGCTGCAGAACAAAGGACGTACACTGACCCGCGAGGTCATCCTGGACAAAGTATGGGGCCTTGATGCCGAAGTGAATCTGAAGACGATCGACGCTACTGTGAAATTAATTCGAAAGAAGCTCGAGCCCTCCTACTCACGGGAGCTCATTCAGAGCGTGAGAGGCGTGGGTTATAAAATTGAAGCATAAATGGGACTCTTTAAAAAATCGGCTATCCGAAGGTGATCTGTTCGATCGAACGCGCAATAAGTTGACGCTGCAATACAGTGGTGTACTTATTGCTTTTCTAAGTTTGTTCGTCATCATTGTTTATGTCCTACTCTATCTATTCATTTGGAACGATCAACGAACGGGTCTGAACGAGCTTGCTGACAGTGAAATTCGCACCTTGCAAAAATGGGCCGACCAAGACAGCGATCCGAATAGGCGTCCTCCGCGCTCTATAGAAGATGCTTTCTCAATCAGTACGGACCAATCGTTCTACTATTTGATTGCTGAAAATGGGAACATACAGTTAGGGGACGAGATTCAGCCGGAACTGCGTAATCAGGTGATTGAGGCCATCGCGAAGGGACATTTCAAAGGGAAAGGAATCGAGAAAGTTACCTTGCAAACATTCGATAAGCCACCTACAGACGACTTAGGACGCCCCAAACAAGGAGAGAATGCTAAGTTTCTTGTTTCGGATCGTCAACTGCTATGGAATGGGACGCGGATAGGAACCTTATATGTAGGGAAGGAAGTCACGTTCCAGAACGATTTGTTCCGCTTGCTACTCATTCTGCTGATCGGGATGGCGCTGCTTTTCTTTGTTCTAGCCTTATTGTTCAGCCATCTGATGGCACGCAAAGCGATTATACCGATTGCCAAAGCGTATGCGAAACAACGTGAGTTCGTAGCGGATGCTTCCCATGAGCTGCGTACACCGCTGAGTGTCATGCTAACATCGATCGAAGCGCTTCAGCTTGAAGAAAGCATCGATAGCGACCCCTTCTCGAAGAACGTGCTTAAAGGTTTGAAAGAGGAGGTTAACTCCATAACGAAGCTGGCCGGCGAACTGCTGCACCTAGCCCGCTCTGATTCTGGCGAATTCGAACTGGATCGATCCATTTTTAATCTGAGTGAAGCAGCCGCTAGAGCGATAAGTAAGCTTCAGCCATTAGCACAAGCCAAGGACATTGACATTGAGCTGCAAGCTCCTCATGAGCTGACGGTGAATTGGGACACTGAGAAATTAACACAGCTGCTCATCCTGCTAATCGATAATGCAATTAAATATACGCCGGGCAAGGGTACCGTACATGTAACGCTTGCGGAAGGCAAGGAAAAAGCAGCTCGCAGTTTCACCATCGAAGTGAAGGATAATGGGATCGGCATTGCGGCCGAAGCACTTCCTCGCATCTTCGACCGTTTCTACCGCCAGGATAAGTCGCGAACGCGTCAAATCGGCGGACATGGTCTAGGGCTTGCGATCGCCAAGAACATCGTGGACGCCGGTCGGGGTACTATTCATGTGGAAAGCACGGTTGGAGAGGGCTGTACGTTCAAGGTTCGTATTCCTTTGTAGGTAACCAGAATCGTTCAAAATGATCAAATAGCGCACTCACGTTCCTCTCATTCGGTTTCTAGCGCAGATTTCCCAAAATAGCGAATCGACGTTCCGCAAGCTAGAGGTCGGGTGACTTTCCTTAGCAATCGACAGAAAACAAAAAAATGAGAGGGCAAGTATTACCTAGCCACCTCATTTTTATTGTTTTCTTTGCCACTAAGTGCATGTATTTACTTTTGGGACAAGCTTCATTAGTCAAAGGGTACTGAATGTCTTCTAATTATCTCAGCTACATTACCGAGAGAACTTCTTGGGTGGTCAATAGCGATTGTGTTCATTATCTATCTTTTAAACCTTTCAATGTTTCGTCGTACTCCTCCATGACTTGAGAGAGTATGTCAAGAAAATCGGGACTAATCCCTGTGGAGAGAGCAACTTTATTTACTTTCTTGATGACGATTCCTCCATTCTCTTGGTCTTCATACTAAGTATCGAATGTTATATTTATTATATACTACGGTCTTTCGAATCTCTATATACTGCAAGGCGCACTACAATGTTTTTATTGGCTTAATGTTGACCTCAGACCCTACGGGATTTGAGCCTTAATCGCTACCAGTGCCTCACTTATCTTCGTTTCAAGCTTAAAGATGCTTTCTTTTTCTGTATTCATTTGCCGGGATAGAGAAATCATGGAGGTGAGTGAGCTTTGAACAGCATTCGTATCTTCTTTTTTTGCTCCTTGTTTAAATGCGGTCCATATCGGGGAGAGGCTGTTTTGGATCGTTTTGATAGCACCTTGCTTAGCTTTGATTTGTACGTTTATGGGGTCAATTTCATTTAGGCTGCTGCGGATTTTTTTCGTCGCTTTGGATGCTTTATCTTTAGCAGCTTGGGAAGCTTTTACCTTGGCGCTGATGTCGAGGCGAGCTAGTTGTACGGGGATTTTCATAGCAGCAGCTTGGAATCTTAGCAGGGCGCTCAAGCTTTTGCTTTTCAGTGATCGAGCGGCTTCGATTTGTTTGTTTAGCGCGGCGTATTGAGATAATAAAGGTTGATGCCGAGCTCTCGTTCGCGTGATCTCCTCCTCCAATTTCGCCAATTTGGCGGAATCGATATCTTTGGCCTGTTTGCCCAGCTCAGCTGATGTATCCTTATTTCTGCTATGCAGCGTACTGATTTTGGCTTCCCAGTCCTGTTCTTGCTTCTGAAGGTTGAGGAATTCAGTGTATAACGAACTGATTCTATTAGCTTGGGTTTGAGTCGCGCCGGCAATCGTTTTGTCGAGAGAGGATTGAATCGTGGTTGTGATTTCGAATGAAGCGGCTGAAGCCAATTCTGCTGGAATGGCCGAGGCGAGGGCTAAAGCGGTGAGCAAAGCAGTGAAATTTTTCAATAGACAACCTCCTTCAAATGTGAAAATGGGATGTGAATACAACAAAAAAGCACCTGCAAGAAAGGCCATAGGCCTTATCTTACGGGTGCTTCCGTCGTAAGTATTCACTCGAATATGATAGGAGTACTATACCAAGACGTTACGGAAGATGTCAATAAGAACACCAAATTTGCGCCGAGTGATACATGTGAATTAAACTAGCTAGGACTGGTAAAATAACCACGACCAAAGGATGGAAACAACCATGATGAATCAACTTTCGATCAATGATTTAAAAAGATTCAAGAACGAACTGACACGATTTATGATGACGTATAAGTTCGCACTGGATGAGATAGAGACCAGAATTGAAATTCTTGTGCAGGAATTCGAAATGCTGCATGAATATAATCCGATTGAACATACTAAATCGCGTTTGAAGTCTCCGGAAAGTATCTTTCACAAGCTCAATAGAAAGGGAGGAGATCTCTCATTCTCAGGGATTAAGGAGAGTATTAAGGACATTGCAGGGATGCGGATTACGTGTTCGTTTGTCTCTGATATTTATGTCATAAGCCAGATGCTGAAGAGTCAAAGCGACCTTAAAGTACTGGATGAGAAGGATTATATTAAGAACCCGAAGCCTAATGGTTACCAAAGTCTTCATTTGATCATCGAAGTGCCTGTACATCTGTCGGATCGACTAGAAAGTGTATGCATCGAAGTTCAGATTCGAACGATTGCGATGGACTTTTGGGCAAGTTTGGAGCATAAAATCTATTATAAATTCAATCAAGGCAATCAAGCTGTACCCGCGCGGCTTCTGGATGAATTAAAACAAGCGGCTGCAGCCGCGTCAGCCTTGGATCTGCAAATGGAACGCTTGCATGCCGAAATTGAAGTTATTAAAGAAGAGCAATCAGAAACAATGGACGATAAGTTGAATCGAATTATCATTAACAACCAGCAATTTGCTCTGCCACAAGCGCTGTTGGAGCTTTTAAATGATGAGGACGTGAAGTAGTATCCGCTAATTGGATGATGCCTCTTTTAATTTCTGTGGTATAATCAAAGTAACGGAATTAGAAGGGTGCGAGTAAATGAATACTTTTGAAGACTGGAATCAAAAAGTGAAGTCAACGTTCAACGCTACAAGTAATGAAGAAGTACTAACCGTTATGGAAGCAGGAGAATCATTAGGTCTTTCTAAAGATCAGATGAAACTGTATGTGGACAAAAACAAGTTAACCAAAGTACCAATTATGAGAAGTGTTCATCGCTACCTGTTATTAAAAAGTGAGATCGATGAAATCGTGGAGAAACTATGAGTAACGGTCATCAAAACTATGCGAATCATCGTAGAATGCATCCGCTGTTTCACTTTGTTTACAGTGTGCTGGCGCTGGGTTTAGTGATCTTATCACTTATCCAGCTCGTTAGGTCAGTGCAATCCGGGGCAGACGTGCTGCCCGCGGTTATTTTTCTGCTCATTTCTATCATTTTAGTCATTGTATTCCTGCTTGTACGGTCCTATCCGTTAAAAGCGCAGGATCGCGCGATACGGGCAGAAGAGAATCTCAGGCACTATGTGTTGACCCAGAAGCTGCTGGATGCCAAGCTCACGATAGGGCAAATTGCGGCTCTACGTTTTGCTTCCGATGAGGAGTTTCCTACACTTTGTAAGAAGGCTGCCGCGGAGCAGTTGTCACCTGACGCTATTAAGAAGTCGATCAGGAGCTGGAGAAGCGACAACTACCGAGTATAGTGCGGCTCTTTTATGTTAGAAAAGTAGAAAATGGTGGTGCGAGGTTTATTCCTTGCTCTGCCATTTTTTTTTGCGATCGACGGCTGAATCCCTGATTGAATATTCCGGGTCAAATGATACGGAACTTACTCACAACTGGCTAATCAATTTTTTGGCTTCCAAATAGAGTACCTGAATAAACTTTTTTGTATTTTGTCGGATTATACTCTGAGACTCATCTTCTTTATTCTCCAGTTCCCTCATTCTTTTGCGGACATCGCTTAGGTCAAAAAATTTATTCGAGTATTCCTCAAACTTCGGATTCGAATAATCTAGCAATCCAAGGGAGGCAAGGTTTGTTAGCGCTTGGTTCACAGTCCGTCGTACCCGCTGCTCGGCTGCCTTGACTTCTTTTCTCAAATCGCTGTCAGAGGCTGAGGGGGCTAATTTTTTTTCTGCGACTTTTTGAAAAATTTCATGAAGCGGCGGAAAGTTAAGCTCCAAAGGTTGATTCATATCAGTACGATACAAATAATCAAGCATCTCCAATAAGTCCTTGCAGCCGGACTCGCCGATTAACCCAAGGTCGGATAAGACATAATTCCCGCTTGTTACTATCGTTTTTGCACTGGATGACGGATCTTTCTCCGTAAGGGCGCTGTTAATGCCAATGGCACTTAGTGATTTCTGAATGTTTCTTATGGATTGATGCAGCCTAAGCAGCTCAGAAACCTTACGAATAACAGCGATCAATTCCAATCGGTTGATCGGTTTCGTGATGTAATATTCAATTCCGCAGGAATAAGCCAACCCAATCATTTCCTTCGACTCTACTTGAGAAATCATGATGATTTTGCCTTCGAAGTTTCCGGAAATCTCACGAACGGTTTCTATGCCGTCACGATCAGGCATCAATAAATCGATAAGAACGATATCCACTTGCTTGAGGGCAAGTAGATCGCTGTCAATTTGCGCCCCATCTGGGGCCTCACCTACGATAGTTCCCAAATCCTCATCCTCGATAATATGCTCCAGCATGGAACGTACGGCCGGATCGTCATCGATAATAAAAAAACGCATAATGCTACTCCTCCTTTCCTATCTTGCTCACTGGCAATGTGATGATGAAATTAGCACCAATCCCGTCACTGCCGGCTTGAACCCGTATGGTTCCATGAAGCAGCTCGACTTCTTGTTTCACGTAAGCGAGTCCTATACCCGTGGAAGGGTTGCCGGATTCATCGTATTTCGTAGTAAACCCCGGCATGAAGATCCGATCCTGATACTTAGGCGCAATACCTGGACCGCTATCAACTACACGGATAACGATATCATCTCCGTTTCGTATTACGCTAATCCTGATATAGCCCGTTTCACGAATTGCTTCAACGGCATTAGTCACTAGGTTATTGAGTAAGGACAAGGTGGCATACACGTGACATAATGGACATTCGCCATCGATCTGTAGTGAGAATGCAATCTTCTTGCCGAGGGATCTGGCATATTTCTCATTAGAACGCAAGACGATTCCAGCCAATTCATCCATTGGTAAGTAGTCGCTATCATGTGAAATTAAACCGGACAACCCCGCATAAATCCGTTGATTATCTTTTTTGATTTCATGAACCTGACCGGCAATTCGGAGCGCTTTTTGCGACAGATCATCGAGTCCCTGTAGATTCAGATCCTTTAAAGACCGATACAGTTCATAGCTAACCCGCGTTATATATTCCGCATTGTGCAGCGTTTTTTTCAACTGAATAGATTCTTCATACAGCTCGGAGATAAGCATGATCATCTTCTCGTTTTCTTTGCGCTGCTGCTCTTCGGCTGCCCTCGAATGTCGCAACTTCACGATATTGAAAATACCTAGCACGAAAAAACTGCGAAAAAAAGCAATTAAGGCAATCTGATTCCAGGTGGTAAGAGAAGCCATCTCGGCGATGGAGGTATATCGAAACAGTAGTTCCGCCGACGTCGCGGCGATTTCAATCGAAACGCCGAGAAAGCCGGCGATAAGCGGCCTATTATGATGCCGGTTCATACGAACCGCCGTGAAGACGATTCCATAGGTCAGGTAGTAGAAGAATACCGGATAATGATGATGAAAGGAAGCGTACCAGTTCCAGTCCGAGTCAAGGAACGCCTGAAGCCCTGTGCGAAAGAGCGTAACCGATATCCCGACAAGAAGACCTGAGACAAGAGGGGAAGGAGTCCGCAACCACAACAGGAAAAGGAAGAAGGTGGGGGTGCCTAAACTAACCCGAAACTCATCTCGAAACGGATAGAAATTCAACTCGCCTGCGATCGGAACGGAAATGATCATGAGTATTAGCAGGAACCATTTTTCTTTCAAAGTGTCTTGTTTCCCTCCTTCTCACATGAAGTAAAAGTCATTCGACATAGTTTGCGTTATTCCTTCTATACCTATAGCTTGCTTTTACACACGTATAATTTTTTGAAAAAATAAAAAAGAGAAATTGTAGATTCGTCTAGCTTTCTGTAGATTACCCACTAAGATGAAATCAATTAAAGCGTTACCAAAAGCTTTCATGAAAAAGAAAGCGCTTAACAAAAGGGGGAATTATCATGAAAAAGTTCGGATTAGCATTTCAAATTCTGTTTGGTCTCATTTTGGGGATTATCGTAGGAGCTATATTTTTTGGAAACCCAACTGTTGAGAGCTACTTAAAGCCATTGGGCGATATTTTCATCCGTTTAATTAAAATGATCGTCGTTCCCATCGTCGTTTCTTCGCTCGTTGTCGGAGTAGCGGGCGTTGGAGATATAAAAAGGCTGGGCAAGCTTGGCGGAAAGACGATTCTTTATTTTGAAATCGTAACGACAATCGCCATTATTTTCGGATTAATCGTGGCCAATGTGTTGAAGCCTGGAGCGGGCGTCAATATGTCTGCGCTTGCCAAGACGGATATTAGCAAGTACGTCGATGCGACGGAGAAGATGACCAGTCACAGCTTCGTTGATACGTTCGTCAATATCGTTCCGAGAAACGTGTTTGAATCTCTTGTCGCGGGTGATATGCTCGCCATTATTTTCTTCTCGGTATTTCTAGGCTTGGGAATTGCCGCAGTCGGTGAGAAAGGGAAGCCGGTACTATCCTTCTTTCAGGGACTCTCAGAATCGATGTTTTGGGTGACCAACCAAATTATGAAATTTGCACCACTTGGTGTTTTCGGATTGATTGGCGTGACGGTATCCAAATTCGGGGTAGGCTCCTTGGTTCCACTGGGTAAGCTAGTGTTTGCTGTATACCTGGGGATGATTCTGTTTGTGTTCGTCGTATTCGGCTTGATCGCGAAGCTTTGCGGCACCAGTGTAATGACCATTATTCGCATTCTAAAAGACGAGCTGATCCTCGCTTTCTCTACAGCAAGCTCCGAGACGGCAATGCCTAAGATGATGGAGAAAATGGAGAAATTCGGTGTACCGAAGGCTATCACTTCTTTCGTCATTCCTACGGGCTATTCGTTCAACCTGGACGGCTCTACGCTGTATCAAGCCATTGCTGCTCTATTTATTGCTCAAATGTATGGCATTAACATGTCGATCAGCGCTCAGATCACCTTGGTGATTGCTCTGATGCTCACTTCCAAAGGGATTGCTGGTGTACCGGGTGCATCTTTTATCGTGCTGCTGGCTACGCTGGGATCGGTTGGGATTCCTCTCGAAGGACTTGCTTTTATCGCTGGAATTGACCGTATTCTGGATATGGCCCGTACGGCAGTCAATGTAATCGGCAATTCTATTGCCGCGGTTGTTATGGCGAAGTGGGAAGGGCAGTACGATAAGAAAAAAGGCAAGCAATATATAGAGTCTGTTAAGAAAGCTGCGTAATTGAAATCACTAGGGGGATAAGACAATGACAACAGCTCAGTTAAGGGTGGAAAAAGACTTTCTTGGTTCAAAAGAAGTGCCTATAGATGCTTATTACGGGATTCAAACATTGCGTGCAGTCGAAAACTTCCCGATAACAGGTTACCGTATTCATGAAGAATTAATTCGTGCGATGGCGACTGTGAAAAAAGCGGCAGCAGTAGCGAACATGGAGATCAGGCAGTTAAACCCTCGAATCGGGAATGCTGTCGTTCAAGCGGCACAGGAAATTATAGATGGTAAATGGCACGATCAATTCATCGTCGATCCGATACAAGGCGGAGCAGGTACGTCCATCAACATGAATGCCAACGAGGTCATCGCCAATCGGGCTATCGAGCTGCTCGGGGGTACTAAGGGAGATTATTTTGCGGTAAGTCCCAATACACATGTGAATATGGCTCAGTCAACCAATGATGCGTTTCCGACCGCGATTCATATTGCCACACTCTCTCAGATTGAGAAACTGCTTGCAACGATGGAAGAGCTGCTCGAGGCGTTTTGCATCAAAGCCGTCCAATTCGACGGTATTATCAAAATGGGCCGGACCCATCTGCAGGACGGCGTACCCATTCGACTGGGACAGGAGTTTGAGGCATACAGTCGAGTGCTGGCTCGCGATATTAAGCGGATTAAGCAAACACGTGATCATTTATACGAAGTCAACATGGGTGCAACAGCCGTTGGAACTGGCCTAAATGCAGATCCACGCTACATTAAGCGGGTTGTGGAAGTGCTCGCCGAGCTGAGTGGACTACCGCTTATCAATGCCGAGCATCTGGTGGATGCGACGCAGAATACGGATGCGTACACCGAAGTGTCGTCTGCATTGAAGGTGTGCATGATTAATATGTCCAAGATTGCCAACGACTTGCGATTGCTCGCTTCAGGACCTCGCGCCGGGCTCGGGGAGATTCAACTGCCTGCACGCCAACCGGGTTCTTCGATTATGCCAGGCAAGGTGAATCCCGTTATGGCGGAGGTCGTCAATCAAGTAGCATTCCAGGTCATCGGCAACGACCATACGATATGTTTGGCGTCCGAAGCGGGACAGCTTGAACTTAATGTGATGGAGCCTGTGCTGGTGTTCAATTTATTGCAATCGCTTAGCATGATGAATCAAGTATTCCAAGCTTTCCGCGTGCATTGTTTGGAAGGGATCGAAGCTAATGAGGAGCGCTGCAAACAATATGTGGAGCAAAGTGTAGGCGTGATTACGGCGCTTAATCCACATCTCGGCTACGAAGTAGTGGCGCGAATCGCGCGTGAAGCCATTTTAACAGGAAAGCCTGTTAGAGAGCTCTGTCTGATCTACAATGTTCTGACGGAAGAGGAGTTGCAGATTATTCTAGATCCGTATGAGATGACAAACCCGGGGATCGCGGGAGCTGGGCTGCTAGAAGGCAAGCAATAAAAGCTGGAAGGCAAGGCTTGGGCTAGAGCAAAATTAAAGGGAGTGAACAGGAACATGTCAGTTCCAAGCGGTGCAACAACTTATATGATTTTTCGGCTTCAAATAGATAAAGAGTTAACCTCGCTCGGCGATATCGCGGCTACCATAGAAAAGACGGGAGGAGATATTGTAGGCATAGACGTCATTTCTTCCGGTCGCACGAGTACTGTCCGCGATATTACTGTGAATGTTTTCGATCAAACACATAGCCAGCTTATCGGCGAGTCTCTTCAAAGTTTAAGCGGTGTAAAGGTGATTCACGTATCGGACCGGACCTTCCTTGTCCACTTAGGTGGGAAGATTGAGATAAATTCGAAAATTCCAGTCAAAAACCGTGACGATTTGTCCCGGGTGTACACCCCTGGGGTCGCTCAAATTTGTACCGCCATTGCGGAAGAGCCAAGCAAAGCCTATTTGCTGACGATCAAACGGAATATGATCGCGGTGGTATCCGACGGTACGGCTGTACTTGGGCTTGGCGACATCGGACCGTTGGCCGCGATGCCGGTGATGGAAGGCAAGGCGATGCTGTTCAAACAATTCGGGGGCGTGGATGCATTCCCAATCTGCCTTGACACGAAGGACCCGGACGAAATCGTCAGCATCATCAAAGCGATAGCTCCGGCGTTTGGAGGCATCAATCTAGAGGACATATCGTCGCCTCGCTGCTTTGAGATCGAAGAACGGCTGAAGCGTGAACTCGATATTCCCGTGTTTCATGATGACCAACACGGCACGGCTGTCGTGCTGCTGGCCGGTTTGTTGAATGCGTTGAAAATAACGGGCAAACAAATGTCGGACATTAAAGTTGTTGTTAACGGCATTGGGGCGGCAGGTATCGCTTGTTCTAAGATGCTGCTTGCTGCCGGAGTGCGTAACTTAATCGGGGTGGACCGCTATGGCGCCATTAACCGAAATACACAGTACGACAATGCGCATTGGACCGAGTTTGCCCAGATGACGAATCCGAACTTGGAAGCAGGAAGCTTGTCAGACGTTATCAAGCATGCGGATGTATTCATTGGCGTTTCCGCTCCGAACATTTTAACAGTAGATGCTGTCCGATCCATGGCGAAGGACCCCATTGTCTTCGCGATGGCGAACCCAACGCCGGAGATCGATCCTGAGCTTGCCAAGCCATATGTGAGAGTGATGGCTACAGGGAGATCTGATAAGCCGAATCAAATTAATAACGTTCTTTGCTTTCCCGGTATTTTCCGCGGTGCTTTGGATTGCAGGGCGAGTGAGATTAATGAGGAAATGAAGCTGGCAGCTGCTCAGGCCATTGCATCCGTAGTAACCGATGAAGAATTGAATGAGACTTACATTATCCCCAGCGTTTTTAACCAGAAAGTGGTGGAAAAGGTAAGGGAGGCTGTTGTTGAAGCTGCCTATCGTACAGGGGTGGCACGCAAGAGCATGAGGGATCCAAATAAGGAGTAGATTCATCTAATAGGGCTCAGTTCTTTGCCTTAAAGAGATGAACTGAAGGGAAATCGTCATAACATAGAACCGTTCCGTTGCTGGAGCGGTTTCTTTGCGTTTTAGCCAATTTAAGTTGGTTGCTTCGTAATATTGTGGCGGATTTTGTCTCTTTTTTTATTAAACTAGTTATTTAATCCTAGGACTTCTGGTACAATTTCATTAGGCGTCTAAAACGTCGATTCTAAAATGAGGTGTATCATGAGCCGTATGATGTTTAGCAAAACCTATCAGACCTTTTTGCATAAACTCGCTGAAGATAAGCAAGAATATGGGAAAGTTTTTCTCTTATTCGCTTATTTATTTTGTGTCGTTTCAGCCTCAACCATCGGGAGAACCGCGGCAGATACTCTGTTTTTAAGCCGATTTGATAATTCCTATTTGTCCCTGATGTACTTGCCGCAGGCCCTGGTCATGATCATGGCGGGAATCCTTTTTCAGCGATACTCACCGAAGGTTCGGTTGGAAAGCCTCATGAAGATCTTAATTCCGCTTATCTCCGTTCTGGTTCTAGTTTCTAGGTTTGGTGTGGGACTTGAGCTGCGTTGGGTGTTTCCTGTTATCTACATCGGCTATGACGTGTTTAATTTCTTGATGATTGTTTGTTTCTGGCAGTTCGCCACATCGGTGATGAATCAGAGGAAAGCGAAGCAGATGATTGGAATCGTAGGAAGCGGGGGGATTACGGGGGGGATTTTAAGCGGCTTTGGGCTAAAAGCACTCGTTCCGCTCGTAGGTACGGCGAATCTGATTTATTTTTATGCGGGTCTACAGTTGCTCGGCTTGGTGGCCGTTTATTTGATATTAAGTTTCGCTAAGGAATCGATAGAAGCCAAACCGGCACAGCCTAGGACAACAACGGCGAAGCAGGCCGTACAGCGGAAATCAGGTTTATTCGCGAACGTTCCTCATCTTAAATACGTCGCTATTTTATCCGCAGCACTCGTATTATCTCTCACATTAATCGATTATCAATTCAAGGTGATCCTGAGAGGGACTTTGCAGAATGAGGCCTTGGCTGGATTTATGGGCAGCTTCTACGGCTTCTCTGGGTTGATTGCATTGTTTGTTCAATTGTTTATATCCAGTCGCATTTTGACGCGATTCGGCGTGATGACCGCCTTGCTTGTCTTTCCGATTACGTTAATTGCCGGCAGCTTTGGCATTCTAGTACTGCCTATACTGGCTATGGCTGTCATCGTGAAGGGGAGCGATAAAGTTGTTGGAGATACGCTCTACTCGTCTGTGAGCCAATTAGTGATGTTTCCTGTTCCACCGGAATGGCGGGGCAGAGCGAAGAGCTTCCTAGATGGCATTGTGCGCAATGGGGCCAAAGGGTTGGCGGCCATCTGTTTACTTGTCGTAACGCGGCTGCTTGCTCCTGCACAATTGAGTTATATAGTGCTGGTTTTGCTAGTGATTGGGATCGTTGCGGGGGTAAAGGTCAAGAAAGCCTATTTGCATACCCTCTTGTCCAATCTCAAAACAGGGGGTGACGATCTTCAAAAGGTTGAGCTCAATCTAATGGATCCAGCCAGTCGGCAGATCCTGATTGATGCGCTGTCCAGCTCGGATAAGCAGCAAGCTCTGTATGCTTTCGGCCTTTTACGAGAGATGGACTCCTTCGACTTAACGCCTCATTTGGACGGACTGCTGCATCATTCAATTCCTGAAATGTGTATAGAAGCCTTGGCTTATGTGGAGCAAAAGGTGCCAGATGGCTTTGAACCTATCCTTCAATCCTTGGTGATGACGGAAAACAATCAGGTGAGAGCTAAAGCAATACTAGCGCTAGCAGCGTATGCCAAAGAGGAATATGTGGATGAAATAACGGTTCATCTAGAAGATCAGTCGGTGGAAGTACAAGCAGCTGCCATCGCTGGTTTGGTCAAATATTATAGTATTGAAGGTATGTTCCGAGCGGTCGGGAAACTGAAGCAAATGATGGAAAGCGGGCAGGAAGAAGAACGGATTGCGATGGCTGCCTTATTTGGACAAATTCGTGTGAAAAATTTCTATAAACCGCTGATTTCTCTCTTACAAGACAGCAGTCCATTGGTTCGAATTCGTGCTTTAGAATCTGCGGCTATTCTTCATGTACCTCCATTAATTGTACCCATTGTTGCGATGTTAAAAGACAGCCAAACCCGGCGCTACGCCAACCAGGCCCTTGCTGCTTATGATGAGCAAGATATTTTGCCACAGTTAGCACCTTATTTGAAACAGAGAGAAATTGGCTTATATTTACCAGCCGTATTCGAAAGAATCGCAACGCAGAGAGCCTTTGATATGCTGTTCGACTGCTACGAGGCTGCCAACTATGACATGCGTGATCGTATTGTGGAATCGCTGCTTCGTATGCATAAGAGACTGCCTTTTGTGGACAGCCATAAAGTAGAGACTTATATTCTCCACGAATTAAAGCTGCATGATCAGTTTGTTGAACATGGGGCGAGTATTGTTGGAATAGAGGGCTGCTCGGACATCGAGAATATTGTTAGGGAAATTCGAACAGCGATCAGTCGGCGCATTTTCCACTTGTTATCACTTATCTATGAAGAGAAAACGATGCAAGCTGTCTATATCGACTGGTCCGAAGGGGATTCCAGGCAGCAGGCTAATGCGGAAGAAGTTATCGATCAAACGCTGCGAGGAAGCCTACGCACGGAAATGACGACATTCATGTCAGGCTCAAGCGTGGTGGCTAGGAATTCAGCAACGGACATGCAACTGAGCGAACATTTGAATTGGTTATCCGCGCAAGGGGATGAGTGGCTCAAGCAAGCGATACAGCATCTCACCGTGAACAAGTTGGGAGCTTCGTCGAATGAGGATCTCTCTGAATTGATGCATCGGGTGCATTTGCTCCGTCATGTATCTCTGTTCCAAGGGATGACAAGCCGAGATTTATCTGTTATTGCACAGCGATTACATAAGCTGAGTGTTCAGAAGGAGGCAGTCATCATTCAGGAAGGGGATCTAGGAGATTCCCTGATGATTATGGATGGAGGCCGAGCCGGCGTATACCGAAGTGGGCAACTGCTAGGCGAACTGAAGCGGGGAGATTGCTTCGGTGAAATGGCGATTCTGACTCAGGGAGCCCGAACAGCGACCATTCGAGCCGAGGAGGATGTTCTTCTGTGGCGACTGGATTCAGCTGTTTTCTATGATATGATGTTCGATCAGACCAGCATAGCGGTTGAAATGATGAAGCTGCTATCCCGCAGGCTGCGATCCGAATTGGAGCGGGGACAGGCAGCGGATAAGTCTGAACTGGAGCAAAGTCGCGCAGAAGTCGCAGCCACCCTGCAATTGCCTGTAATCAAGACAGCAGAAGGCTTAACGAAGGACGAAGTTATTTTACGGCGGATCCTCGTGCTGCAAAAAATAGATTTGTTCGTGCATCTAGCTCCGGAGGATTTCATATGGCTCGCTCAAATGGTGGAAGAAGTCGCCTACGAACCTGGAGAAGTCATCTGCCGCGCAGGTGATTTCGGAGATACGATGTATAGCATTATTGAGGGAAGCATTCGTGTGCATAGAGGCAATGAAGAGTACGCGGTCCTACAGGAAGGTACGTTCTTCGGTGAGATGGCAATTATCGACAGCGGTCCTCGCTCGGCCGACTGCACAGCGAAGGAAGCTGCCGTCCTGCTGCAGCTTCATCGGGATCTGGTGCTAACCTTCTGTTTTCAAAATATTGATGTGCTGCGAAGTATGATGAGAGTTATTGCGGATCGGCTGCGTGGTATGGTTTAGGGGAGTAACACGCGAAGTAAAAGGGCAAAAGGATGCAAACCGTAAATTGGTTTAGCATCCTTTTTTGCTTTGTCTGCTAACCAGCTGCAGATAAGGCTTTTTTGTATACCTCGCTAATGATTATCAGCCACTCGCTGAAGATTATCAGGCTTAATTACTTGATCTCGCTCGCTAATGATTGTAGACGGCAATGAGCTGTGTTCGTTAAGCTCGGTGTAGTCAATCGATATGACAGGAGGCAAGTGTTGCATGACTTATGAGCAATATGAGGATAGGGTCAGATTGCAAAAGCAAAGCGGAGAGCAGCGGATCAATCGATATTCTCCCTATTGTGATCTGATTTATTATCCTTCTTCAATCCAACCGGAGCTTAGCCTGGCAATGAGGATTCTGAAACCGCAAAGGCCATCCCGTATATGTGTAACCACCCATGGTTGGCATATGAGTATCCCTTCCTTTACGTACATGGATACACCTCATCATGAGGGTGATTATTTAATGGTTGAGGTCGATATGCGCGGCAGAGCATTCTCTGACGGAGAACCGGACTGCAACGGCTGGGAGCTGCTGGATGTAATTGATGCTGTGAATTACGTCCGCAAGCATTATGCCGATTGCATTATTGATCCTGAGATTATTTATTTTGAAGGTGGAAGCGGTGGCGGTGGGAATGCGTATGCGATTATAGGTAAATTTCCTGATTTTTTTGCTGCTGCTACGGCAATGTGCGGGATTACCGATTATACGGTTTGGTATGAGCAGGATGAGATCGGTGAGTTCCGGGATGAATTAGATGTGTGGATCGGATTTCCACCGCATACGAACCCTATCGCCTATCAATCACGAAGCGGGCTGGCCTTGATTGGCAATGTGCTAACTCCCTTGTTTATTGCTCATGGCGAAACGGATGTTCGTGTCCCGGTAGAGCATGCACGGATGTACATGGAGAAGGCCAAGGAGCTTGGCCTTAGCGAACGAGTCCGCTATATGGAGCTGGAAGGCGTTGGAACGAGAGAGCACTGGGGGAATTCGACGGAAAAACAGATGCAGCTGATGAGAGAGCGCAGCGAATACAATCGCAATAAGCATCAAGTTCCTATAGAAATACCGAGCTCTGGCGTATTTACCGTCGCTGGTTATCTAATTACAAAGGAGTTTTCCGTTATTTTGGATTCATTGGATAAAGTAGCGATAGTGACCTACGATTTGAAGCAAAATGAATTCAAAGTGACGGGTGAACAGCTAGAGGGATATACGATTGTTCGCCATGAACCAAATCGATAAATAGATGGAGGGACATATATGGAAATGGGGGAAAGATCCTTCACAGCAGTGGGCGCAGGATTCGGTTCTCAGCCCCAGCGGAAAAACACCAGGCGGATCAGTAAGATTATCGCTCGCGACCGATGGTTATATTTTATGTTACTGCCGGGCGTTATTTATTTCATTTTATTTAAATATTTACCGATGTGGGGCGTATTGATCGCCTTTAAGAATTATCAGCCCTTTCTGGGCTTCTGGCACAGCGATTGGGTAGGGCTTAAGCATTTCACTCGGTTTTTCAGTGAGCCTACCTTCTGGATGCTGTTCAAAAATACGGTGATACTTGCGCTTTATAATCTGGTTTTCTTTTTCCCGCTGCCGATTGTGGTTGCCTTGATGCTTAATGAGGTTCGCAAGGAGTTTCTGAAACGATTTGTGCAAACGCTGGTTTATATCCCGCATTTTTTTTCATGGGTCGTCGTCGTAGGGATTTTCTACATTCTTTTTACCGTAGAGGGTGGGGTTGTTAACGAGCTTATTGTGAAGGTTGGAGGCGAACGAGTCAACTTTCTCATCAGCAGCGAGTGGTTCCGAACGATGATCATGACTGAGGTGGTGTGGAAAGAAACAGGTTGGGGCACTATTATTTTCCTTGCTGCTCTGGCGGGGGTAGACCCAGGCTTGTATGAAGCATCGAAAATCGATGGAGCGGGACGCTGGCGCCAGCTTTGGCACATTACACTGCCTGCAATCCGAAGCACGATCATTATTTTATTCATCCTGCGGCTAGGGCACTTTATGGATACAGGTTTCGAGCAGATCATTTTGATGCTTAACGCGATGAATCGGGAGGTAGGAGAGGTCTTCGACACCTATGTGTACTCTGCTGGTATTAACCAATCGCAATTCAGCTACAGTACAGCTGTCGGACTTTTCAAATCCGTAGTGGGCTTGGTGCTGGTGCTGGCTACGAACGCATTAGCCAAAAAGACAGGCGAAGAAGGGATTTATTAAGAGGAAAGGAGGATTTGGATGAAAAATCGATCATTCGGAGAACGGTTGTTTGATTCCGTTAATATTACATTGCTTTTTCTATTCGCAGCCTTAACGGTGCTTCCGTTCCTATACATGGTTCTCGGCTCGTTCGCATCGCCAGAGGAATTCGCCAAACAAGGCATGGTGATGATACCGACAAAGTTCTCATTGGACGCCTACACCTACATTTTTTCCACCAACACGATTGTTCGAAGTTTGCTGAACACCATTTATATTACGGTTGTAGGAACCTTAATCAATATTATTTTCACCGCTTTAATGGCCTATCCGTTGTCACGCAGAGAATTGCTGGGGCGCAGGTCAGTGATGCTGATGGTGATATTCTCGATGCTGTTTAGCGGTGGGATGATTCCTACATTCCTGGTCGTCAAGTCGCTAGGGCTAATGAACTCACTATGGTCCTTATTGATACCGGGGGCAATCAGCGCCTTCAATCTTATTATTTTGAAAAATTTCTTTCAGCAAATGCCGGAAGGGATTGAGGAATCAGCGAAAATCGATGGTTGTAACGATCTGGGCATTCTGATCAAAATTATATTGCCCTTATCGCTGCCTGCTATTGCGACCTTCTCCTTATTTTATGCGGTAGGCCATTGGAACTCGTTCTTTTCCGCTATTTTATATATCAACGATACGACCAAGTGGCCGATCCAGGTCATTCTCAGGCAAGTCGTCATTATGGCGGAAGGCGGAATCGGTGATTCCAGTCAGGTGAACGATTCCTTCACCATCCCACCGCAGTCGATCAAAATGGCCGTGATTACAGTATCTACGCTGCCGATTTTAATCGTGTATCCATTTTTACAGAAGCATTTTGCGAAAGGCGTACTTTTGGGTTCGGTTAAAGGATAACACGGAAGGCTCACTCTGTTTCAGCTTTGATGATACTTCAGAGTGACGCTGGCGGCGTAATCTTTTAATATAAAATGACAGGGAAAAAAAGGGAGGATCACAATGAGGGGATCTTACGGACAACAACGCAAGGGACTGAGGATCACAGGAGCATTGTTGCTTACAGCAAGTCTACTTGCAGCATGCAGTCAAGGTACGGAGAAGTCGGCAGACAGCACATCGAAAACCACACAGGAATTAGCTAAACCGAAGGAACCGCTTAAACTTTCCATGATGAACATGTACTATTCAGCCGAACCGCCAAAAGCAGACAATGAGGCCGTTAAAATCATTGAGGAGCATACAGGGACGAAGCTGGATATTACATGGGTACCCAATTCTGCCTACAATGATAAAATCAACGCGACGATTGCCGCAGGTGAGCTTCCACAGATCATGATGATTGCCAGCAATAAAGGCCAAGGAATTATTAATGCGGCCCGGTCTGGTATGTTCTGGGAGATCGGTCCGTATTTGAAGGACTATCCGAATCTAAGCAAGCTTAATCCGCTGGTGCTGAGCAATATTGCTGTGGATGGGAAGGTATACGGTATTTTCCGCAGCCGTCCTGTGGCGCGTGAAGGCATTATTTTACGAAAAGATTGGCTGAATGCTGTTGGGATGGCTGAGCCGAAGACGATTGATGAGTTCTATCAAGTGATTAAAGCTTTCAGTACCAAGGACCCTGATAAGAATGGCAAGGATGATACCTTCGGTATGTACGAGGGCCGGGGCATGAATGGGTTTCAGACGATTCTTGGCTGGTATGGAGGTCCAAATCTGTATGGAATCCAAGATAACAAGGTCGTTCCTGATTTCATGACCAAAGAATATGTGGATGCGCTCAAGATGTATAAAAGGCTGTATGATGAAAAGCTGATCAACCAGGATTTCGCAGTGGTGCCGGGAACAAAGCGTCAGGAAGCGATCAATCAAGGGAAAGCTGGTTTAATTATCAGCACGTTGGATGATGTCAATGCTGGGTTCAACGATTTGGCTAAAGCTAATCCGAATGCGGTGCTTGATGTAGTCAGCCGGATCAATGGGCCGAAGGGCGAACGATTAATGCTGTTTAATGGCGGTTATGTCGGTACGTATATGTTCCCGAAGACAAGTGTAAAGACTGAGGCTGACTTGAAACAAATCCTTGGCTTTATGGATAAATTAGCAGACAAAAAGCTGCAAAACCTGTTCGAATGGGGCATAGAAGGCAAACATTACAAGGTGGAAAATGGCAAGCCTGCACGTACAGACGGCAAGGCTTATGAAACCGACGTCAATTCGATCTATCAAATTCGCTTTGATGATGGCAGTTTGGTGGATGCCGGCGAGGATGCTCCTATCGTGCGCAAATACAAGCAAATGTTCAAGGACAATGCTTCGATTGCTGTAGCAAATCCGGCTGAATCGTTCCAATCGGCTACGCTCGCGGAAAAGGGCTCCGAGATTACGAAGATCATTCAGGATGCGAGAATTAAGTTCATTATGGGGACTATTGATGAGGCAGGCTGGAATCAAGCCTTGGAACAGTGGAAGAAAAGCGGTGGGGATAAAGTCATTGAAGAATACACCGCTCAATATCTGAAGCTGAAAAAATAAGCTATAGCTAGGCGCTAGACGTTAGCTCGACTACAATAGAGTCAGAGGAATTCACTTTTCGTTACCGGAAGTGAATTCCTCGCGTATTTCGCACCCTTTGGAGGTTAGCCCGATCATGAGAATTCGTCCACCCAAATTTTTATTAAGGTTGTTTCTGTTCAGCGTGCTTTTGGGGACTCTTCCCGTCTTGATATTGGGGGTTCTGTCTTACCAGAAATCCTCTGAAATCATTCAAGATAAGGTAGCCAAGGGAAATATGCTGAATCTGGAGCAAACCCAGATGAGGGTGGAGCAGATTCTGAAGACAGCGGACAAATCGGTAACCCAATTTATGAGCTCATCACTGGTGAACTCGGCTTTGAATATGTCTTTGACCCCGGATCAGTTTGATACGGTGAACAGCATGCTGCAGGGGCTTCACCAGCTTCAAAGCTTCGATCTGGGTATTCATGATATCCTGCTGGTCAGCTTGAATCGAGGCTGGGCGATTGATAATACAACGGAGGTGCATCGATTAGAAAGCTTCATTCAAGCCGATATGGTGAAAAATTACACCCAATCTGGTAAGACGAGCTTTTGGACACATGCCGGCTCTGCTAGTGAAGAGATACATATGGTCAAGAAGCTTCCGCTTCATTCCTCTACGCCTTCCGGTATAATTATCGTTAAATTCAAGAGCAAAGAGATTAATAAGCTGCTGGCTAATAACAGTGAGCTGGGCGACGTCATGATTCTGGATGAGAATGGTCTTGTATTGGCACATAGTGATGCGACGCAAATCGGGAAGGATTACAGCGGTAGAGGGGAATTACTATCTATTCGCAATAATACGGAAGCTGTTGGTACCTACACTTCTTCTCAGCATGGGGATATGGGAGTAACCTTCCGCAAATCGCCTTATAACGGTTGGATGTATATTTCAGTCTCCTCGGTGGACCTTATTACGAAGGATTCCAAGGCGATTGAATGGTATACCTATACCGCTTGCCTGCTGATTCTTGTTGTTACGATGCTGCTATCCTGGTTGGGATCCAGACGGATGTACAGTCCCATTCATTTGCTGTACCGATCGCTGCAAGCCGAGCCGGAGATTACGAAGCCTGCGGAGAGGGATGAGCTGAGCTTTATTGGCCGTCAGGTGAATGAAATGCTAGATACGAAGCATCGAATGATCGGCATTATTGAAGGACAGCGTCGACAGGTTGAAGAGCTGTTTATGATCAAGCTTTTTCAAGGGGAAGTACGAGTTCAGGAGATTCAGGAGAAGTTAACAGGCTTCGCGTATAAAAAGGATTGGAACCGGATCTACGTGATGGCTGTCCAGATCGATACGCTGAATGGCACGCGTTATGATGAAATGGATGAGGATCTGCTCCTGTTTGCGATCAATAATATTGTGGATGAGATTGTTCCTGTCTCAGAGCGACTTAAGCCTACGGTTATTCACCGAACTCAAGTCACCTTGCTTGAATGCAGAGGAGAACAGGAGGAAGCTTACAAGAAAAGAGTTAATGAATTAGCTGCGGAGATTAGGCAGAAGGTAGGTCAGTTTCTGGAGCTTGAAGTCAGTGTGGGCATAAGCCGGTTCTACAACACGGTTGAAGAAGCGAGAATGGCTTATCAGGATGCCACAGAGGCTTTGAAATATACGATCAGGACGGGGGCCGGTTCTGTTATTTATATTGAGGACGTTGAGCCGGAAGGGACCATTCTTTCCCTCTTTCAGGGGCGGATTGAACAGGAGCTGCTGGATGCGGTGAAGCTGGCTGATTTTGCTCAGGCCGATCAATTGCTGGAGAATTATTTACAGGAGATTTTTCAAGAGAAAGTTAATCATCGGGAGTATTTTGTCCCTTTGACTGCCTTTCTGCTCGAATTGGTTCGTATGGCGCAAAACCTGGGTGAACCTATCGCCTCCTTGTATGATGGAGAAAAGTCGTTGATCGATCAGCTCTATAGGATGAGAACCGTTAAGGAAATCGGTCAATGGTTTCGTGAGGCGTTAATTTATCCGATGATGGAGCTCTTCGAAAAGAAAAGAAAAACGCAATATATGCGGATCTCTGATCAGATGCTGGACATGATTCACCATGAGGTGGAGACGGATCTATCGCTGGATCTTTGCGCCACCAGGCTTGGCTACCATCCTGACTATATTCGGGGCGTTTTCCGTAGGGAAGCGGGTGTCAATTTCAGTGAATACTTATCCAACTTCCGCTTGCAGAAGGCTAAGGAGATGCTCGTAGATACCGAATTGAAAATTTCGGAGATCGCGGAAAGGCTGCGCTATAATAATTCACAAAATTTTATACGTTATTTTCGTAAGCAGGAAGGGATGACACCAGGACAATATCGTGAAAAACACCTATTAAGGGAGTGATCGAATTGTTAATGTTCAAAAGAATAGGCCTATCCATTAGACAGTCATAAAAGAGCCATTAAAGCGGCGATCGTTTCTCGTTGTTGAATCGGGGAGAGGTACACGAGTGCAAAAGTTGTATTTTCTACAACATTAGGCTAGCTAGTCTGCGTTTTTCCTGTGATTGTTGCAGAAAATACAACAATTTCTCCCCAAAGTAGCTCAATGGGGTGAAATGAGGTTAAATTGTTGCACAACATACAACATTGATCAGTACGGTAAGAAGAAACCAATGAAATTGTTGTATGTTGTACAACTTTAGCTCATGAACAAGCCTAATCAACTGACTTTATTCCCCTTAGATCCTAACAAAATCTGTGCCAAAAAAGGATGCAAACCGTGAAACGGTTTTGCATCCTTTTTCATGTATTACCCTCTACGTAGACGCTCCCTACGCAGCAAGTAGATAAAATAGGGCGCGCCGATGACGGCGGTCATGATGCCCACGGGTACTTCCCGCGGGAGAATAATGATGCGGCCGAGCAAGTCGCCCAGCAGCATCAAATCAGCGCCGATCAAGGCTGCTAACGGGATCAGCCATTGATGTCGAGCGCCGACGATGCTCCGCGCGATATGGGGCGCGATCAGGCCAATGAAGCCAATCGCGCCAACGGCCGACACGGAGATGCCGGCGAGGGTAACAGCTAGCATCAGCAGCCAGAAGCGCTGCTTCGCGATGTTCAGCCCGAGCGAGGTGGTGATATCGTCACCAAGCTGAAAAATATTCAGCTTCGCAGAGTTCGCCCACACGATCGGCAGAAGCCCGGCGGTCCACGGCAGCAGCGTGTACACATCGTTCCAGCTACGGCTCCATAGGCTGCCGGACAGCCAGAGCAGCGCCATGTTGATGTCGCTTGGGTGTCTGACAATCAAATACTGTGTGGCAGCTTGAAACACAGTCCCAATCGCAACGCCCACTAAGGCGAGGGAGGCGGGAGGGAGTGTTAATCGCCGACTTAACAGCAGTAGAAGAAGGAATGCTGAGAAGGCGCCGATAAACGCAGCAATGGGCAAGAAGTAACTTGGCGATTTGGGAAAGAGAAAGATAACAGCCGCAGCCATGAATCCGGCCCCTTTGGTAATCCCAATAACATCAGGGCTGGCAAGCGGATTTCTCACCAAGCTTTGGAGAATAACGCCGCCAACCGCCAAACCAAATCCTGCTAGAATTGCAACCAGGATGCGTGGTAATCGAACCTGATGTACGATGAAATAAGACGGACTCTTTTCATCCATTAATCCAGTCCATACATCTCCTAGCGGGATCCGTACAGCGCCCACAAGTGCATAGATGATAGCGAGCACAATCATAATTGCGGATGCTGCCATCAGGGAAAAAGCAGGTTTTCGCATTGTTCGTGCTATCTGTTTCACCGCACACCTCCTTGCTTGCGAGCCAAGTAGATGAAGTATGGCGCGCCAATCGCGGATGTCACAATGCCCACCGGTGATTCGAATGGAAAAGCAATAAAGCGGCTGAGGAAGTCGGCATATAGAAGTAAATTTCCCCCGAGTAGTGCTGTTAACGGGCCAAGGATCGTTAAGTTATTGCCGACCATAGCGCGAGCCATGTGCGGAACAAGGAGACAAACGAAACCAATCGGACCACATAAGGCTACTGCGGATCCGGCGAGTAAGATGACCAGCAGAATACTTATTCCACGCACGAGGTTAACACGTTGGCCTAAACCTGCCGCAATGTCGTCATCCATAAGCAGCAGTTTGAATGATGGGAGCATGAAGCTGAATAGCACCATGCCGCCTACAAAAAAAGGTAAAATAATGCGAACTTCCGTCCAAGCCGCTTGATTCAAGGAGCCAACAAGCCAGAAGATCATGCTGTCAGTGGCATGCTGATTCATGATAATGAAGCCTTCTGTGAGAGAAGACATGAGGAAGTGTATGGTTATCCCGGCTAGGGCTAAACGCACATATTGCTGACGACCCGTCCCCGCTAGTGACCAAATCAGCAGCGCGCTTAGGGCGGCCCCTACGAATGCGAAGCCAATTAGGCCTATATTGCCAAAGTGGGGTAAAGCGACAAGTCCCACCACCACGGCCAATGCCGCTCCAGCATTAATCCCGAAGATGTGTGGGGATGCTAGCGGATTCTTGGTTGTAAGTTGTGTAAGGAGCCCCGCTAAGGCCAACTGCATACCAACAATACATGCCATGATGGCACGTGGTAAACGTAGTGTTTGGATGTAGAGGTGAGCCTTATCACTGCCTTGGTAGGTCAAGGCTTCGAGCAAGGTTCGCCAGGAGACCTGAGCTTGGCCCCATTTCAAACTACAGATCACACCCATCATCATGATGAGAATAGAGGTAGAAAAAAGGAAGAGCAGAGGCCATTTACGGCTCTGCTTCTCATACATAGGCATAGGCTTCATTGGACTATTGCCCCAAATTCTTCGCGATATCCTCGAGAATTTTCTCGGATCCAAGGAATCCACGGGATAGGGACCAGTCGCGGCGTTCTACAGTGAATACTTTTTTGTTCGCTACAGCGTCAATTTTCTGCCACAGCGGGTTCGTTTCCCATTGTTTGATGATGGTTTCTTTTTCCGTAGGCAGCAAGAACAGGACTTGTGGATTGGCTTCTACCAACTGTTCTAATGTGATCTGCGGATAAGCGGCAGTGTTTTTAATAGGGTCCGTGTACCCTAGCATCGCTAAGAAGGAACCGCTATAAGCGTGATCCGAATGAGCGAAGAATCCTTTGGGATTCACAACTGCGGGAAGAACACGAAGATTCGTTGAGCCGAGTTTCTTTTTCAAAGTCTCAACCTTTGCTTGATGCTCCGCAAGACGTTTCTTGCCTTCTTCTTCTTTGCCAACGGCTTTAGCGATAATAGCAACATTCTTGAGCATTTGATTGTAATCAGCTTGGAAATCATCTAACACCAGAACCGGAGCAATTCCTTTGAGCTGGGGAATAGCATTCTTGTGCTTGTTCACGTCGACGATGATCAAATCGGGTTTAAGCGAACTAATCAGCTCAATGTTTGGTTCATAGCGGGATCCAACAGATTTGTATGTTTTCAACTGACTTTTTACCGAGTCCATAAATAGATCAGGGCTACCGTCGTCGGCAACACCAACAGGCTGTACGCCTAAAGTAACGAGGATATCGGTGAACCCAAATTCCATCGCAATAATGCGTTCAGGCTTCTTAGGTAGTTCAACTGTTCCTACGGCGTCTTGAACCGTAATTTTTCCGTCCACTTGAGCAGCAGGCTTCTGGCTAGCAGAGGTCGGTGTTGTTGCAGTTGATTCGGTATTCGTCGTTTTGCCGCAAGCTGCAAGGCTTATTGCAAATACGCTGATCAGTGCGATAAGACAAAGACGAGCGATATGGTTTTTCATTTTCGGTTTCCTCCATGACAATGATTATTATTCTCATTTGGAATCATACCGAATAATTCCACTTTAGGACATGTCTAATATGTATAATGAACATGTCCTATTATTAGATTTTATTTTGATTTGCAAGGAATATGGAAGGTGAATAACCTGTTTTTTTCTTGAAAACCTTACTGAAATGAAAATAATCAACAAATCCGACACGTCCCGCAACTTCTTTGGCAAGTAGATCGGTTTGGAGAAACATTTGTTTAGCTTTCTCAATACGCAGGGTGTACAAATAATTCATCATTGTAGAACCAGTGTGCTTTTTGAAAAGAACCGTAAAATAACCTACACTCATGCCTGCTCGTCTGGCCAACATAGGAAGTGAAAGCTCAACCATATAATGCTCATTCATATAGGAGAGAGTTTCTTCAATCGATTCGGCTGAAGATTTTTTCTCTTGAGTCAATTGGGATTCATATAAATAAATGAAGAGAATGCGTTCCAACATGATTCGCTTACGAAATATATGGGCAGCCTCTTCTTCAGCCGTGAGCGGATGAAGATCATGAGTTGTGCGGATAAGCTCATCCAGCATATAGTGAATTTTGATCTCGCTGAGTGTGGTGAGTGGGCCTTGTAACGTCCATGTGTTTTCGTCAGGGAGCATTCGGTAAGTGATGATAACGTACTCCACGGTTTTGGTTTTTGGAACTTGAATGGAATAGGCACCTTGATCCGGATGGCAGGCATAGGCTTGTGAACAAACCGTTGGTTCTTGATCATGGCCAAGTATCGTGATGTGTCCGCGACGTACGATAATAAGCTGATACTTATTGGCTGGGCATTCGGTCGTAAGAGAGGAACTATTCGTCTCGATCTGTTCAATGAGAGGGACAAGCGGAATAAGTTGATGAAAATTCATGATCAGGTCGTAGTCCTTTCCTAATAAGCTTCTCTTCATTTGATAGTGACATAGATGTGTGTTCACAACAAGTAAGTAACATAAAAAAACGCCCAAGCGGGCGTTTTTTAGTTGTCCCTGAAGGACGACGGAGTCGGTTACCCTTATTTTATCCTTACATGGCGTACACACTTTTGATGATGATTTCAGGTAATTCTGCACGTTGTGCTTCATATTGCTCAGGCGTAATGCTGCCGCTGGACAGCCGTAAGTTTAATTGTTCGGTTAACTCTGCTAATTGAAGCTCAATGACCTTCTGGACGTCAACCTTGTTGGCTTCGGCAATATCTGCTAGAGATAACCCATTATACTGGGCAATGTAAATGTCTTCCTCTGAGGATAGCCCCAGTACATGCAGCAGATCTTCTTTTATAGGAACAGTATTCTGTTTATTTGCAATTGGATTAGCTCTTAAAGGATCAATCCATGTGGTTCCCCCCAGGCTTAAGGTAAGGGCCATTGTACTGATCAGGAGCATTTGCTTCCGGTTCATTGTATCCTCTTTTCTACTGATTAAACATTTGGTCATCATACTTAACGCCGCACAAAGGTCATGTGCCAACTATCTGAACGACTCAAGGATCTCGAGTTCTTGGCTTTATTAACGGCACTTACGAGTAGGAATATAAGCAAATCCTCGCCAGTTGTATTATTAACTAACACTTTACGAGGCGTTAAATCACCTGCTCCCCCTCTGGCTATAAAGACGCCTGGCGAGGGTTCAGCCTCAATTTTGATAGCAAAGGCCTCGTTGTTAAACAAGAAGTTGATATCCCTCAAAATTAACTTTTGTTTACTTTTCACACGAATAAGTATTTGCTGCAGAAGTATTGTTTTTCCAGCGCCAACCGAGATTGGTGAGCTACCGCCAACGATTCCATTAAGTTGAAGCACTATCTCCACCCCCAAAGATCTTGTGCTCCAGTATATTCGAGTGAATGCCAAGTGGAGTGGGGGGATATACCTGAATAAACGATTTAGACGATTTTGAAACACGTTAGAGGCAATAAAAAAAGAGCGTCTCCTGCGGAGGCGCTCTTGTGAGTCTATCTCAATGACATTAGGACTGCCAGGCTCCAATGATAATGCCAGCAATCAAATAGGATACTAAGTGGTAGCCGATGGTGATGAAATACAACTGCAGCTTGCTATTCTCGAACAAATAATTCATCCCGATTTTCAGCGAAATGCTTAGGCCGATAAGTAAGCCAATCGTAAGCCCTGTTAACCAGGTTGTCTCACTGCCAAGCGTCAAGAGAAGTGCCAGGATAAAGGCGCCCCCATTATTAATGAATTAGGTGTATAGGAGCATTGTATCCTGTAGTTTTTTGGTTGTAAAAACTTATTTACTAAAAAAGGCATCTGGTACGAAAGTATACCATCAGACACTGCGAAAGTAGTAGGTATAAATTACTCTAAAGGACGAAGTCACGAATCGTATGGCGGGATACAATAGGTTTGTAAGCGAGATCAGAACAAGAAGGAGGCAGGGCAGCACGATGATTCGTTTGAAACGCAAAGTGATGATCGTTTCATTGGGCCTCTCAACTTTCCTCGTTATGGGTACGGCTTACGCCTACTCGGATGTAAGTAAGCCTCTGCAAAATTGGTACAAAGCAAGTTTCCAGCAGGGGACGAAAGAAATTAATTCTATGGTCCAACAAGGGTTGGACGAAGCTTCTCAATCCTTGAGCGTATCGGCGAATGAATCGACATCCAAGGCAAATGCCAACTTGAAGAAGATGGCAGATGACACTAGTCATAAGGCTATCGACAGCATAGAAGCGGCTCGCCAATCCTATGTTGGTCAAATCGAAAGCGCGTCAGAGCTTGCTAAGACTGGTGCAGCAGCAGATTTCGACAAGTACGTAAGTGCTTCGAAGAGTGCGAATGACCGTGAAATCGATCAATGGGCCAAGGAAACGATTCAAGGATTAACGTCGAAACTGGGCAACTAGTCAGTCATGGTGAGTTATGTGTTCACTTCAGGTGAGCGCAATGAAACAATATACTATTCTAAGGGAGATTGATGAATGATGAAAGCATTGAAAAGTAAATTAGCAATTGGTGTTATTGCAACAGGTTTAGTAGCAGGTATGGGTACAGCATTCGCAGCAACTGACGCTGGCGGTCAACTTCAAAGCTGGTACTCCTCAGCATCAGCCATCACAAAAGGTTTAATCGCTGGAGACGTTGCAAGCTATGTAGCTGCTAACAAAGAAAAAATGGTTACTGATTACAAAAATATCAATAATTCAGCAGTGAATGACGTAAAAACAGCAGGTACAACTGAAACGACTCGTGTACAAGATTCCATTAACGGTCAATTGAACACTTACACGACTGCTATCGACAGTAAAAACACAAGCATTAAAGGCAGCATGCCTGGTGAGTACGACCGTTTAGTAAATGGTACGAACGCTATTAACAACGGTGTAATTGATGGTATTGGTTTTGTAGCCAAATTAGACATTACGAAAGATGTTAATGACCAAGGAAGAACATCCGTAAACAACCTGACTACGGCTGTAGGTACGACACAAACTCAAGCAGCAACTGCTTTGACTACAAAAATCGAAGCTACAAAAACAGAACTTAACACTTTGCTTGCTGCTGAAAGAACAGCTGCATCCCAAGAAATTAAGGACAACTTGGCTGCTAAAATCGCAGCTAAATTAGCAGAACTTCAAACACTTGCTGATACTTTAGAAACAGCAAACAAAAAAGCAATTACGGATAAAGGTGCTTCCCTTGAAACTACTGGTTTAGCAGCATTGGAAACTATCGTAATCAACGGATTGAAATAATAACATAGGCGAACAGGCCCCGGTGACGGGGCCTCAAGCTTACATTTATTCACTAAGAGAAGAAGGAGGAATTAAAATGGTCACTAGAAATGAAAAGCAACGCAACCTGAAATCCAAACGGATTGTCGCAGCTGGAATTGTTTCTTTAACTGTTGTACTTACGGCGTCGGTCGGAATTTCCTATGCGGACATTGATATTGCGGGCTCCATGGCTTCTTGGTTCAATAAGAAAACAGAGCAAGTCATCCAAGGCTTGGATCAATCGATGAAGTCAGAGACTGAAACGCAGAAGGAACTTTTGAAGAAAGAATTGCAGCTTCGACTCGAAGCATCATCCAGAAGTTTGGAATCATTCACGGAGGAGCAGAAGCGAATTCGTCTTCAGGCTCTTGGACAGTATGCGCAATCTTTGCTCGCCAGTACGGATATCAAGACAGTACAAGATCGTCAGCAAATCTTGAATAAGCTCCAAGCGATTGTGGATAGTGCACAGGGGGCGATGGATACATTAGTGAACAGCTATGTTCCACCTGCACTCGTGTTCACACCTAGCCCGCCGGTTGTCTTAGTTCTGCCACCAGGGGCACCGGGACCACTGCCTGCACCAGCAGGACCTATTCAACCACCAGTTCCTGTACCGGTTCCTGTACCAGTACCTGTACCTGCGCCACAGCCGCCAACAGTAACGGATGATGTCTATGGACAGCAACCAAATCCAGCAACCGTGGTTCATGTCACGTACAACCAACAATAATTGAACAGACTTAAAAGATTGAGGTGAGAGCAGATATGAGGGAAGAAGTCTTAGAGCTTAGACAGCCCGTAATCAAGAAAAAAAGTGAAGTATGGGGCTGGATTCGATTCATTCTACTCCTGACACTGGCCTTTATTTTGATTAATAACATGATTGGGCTTACGAAAGTGTCGGGTAATTCCATGAATCCTTCGTTACAGAACGGCAATGTACTGCTGATGAATAAAATATCGTTGTTCTTTTCAACGCCCAAATATGGAGATGTCGTCGTCATTAAGGATGAGCGACTAGGTTTTAGCATTATTAAACGAGTTATCGCTGTTCAAGGGGATCGCGTACTCATTCGTGATGGAGTCATCTTCGTGAACGAAACTCCTCTGCCTGAGCTATATACAGCTGGGAAGTCGGAAGATATGGATGTACAGACAATTCCGAGTGGACACTTGTTCGTTGTCGGAGATAATCGGAATTTGGGTGAGAGCAAGGACAGTCGGGATCCTTCATTAGGTCCTGTTCATATTAAAGATGTGAAGGGTTATGCGGTCTTCTCGTTATTTCCTATGCATAGTATCGCGGAACCGCTTGACCTATAAGGCAAAAAGATCCGGCGGGTTTTCCCGACGGATCTTTCATTTTATTATCGCTGCATTTCAAACTGCACGAGCCCTTTGGATAGGGCATATAAGGCGGCTTGCGTACGATCAGCTAAAACTAATTTGGCTAGCACCTGACTTACATGCTTTTTCACCGTAAACTCTGTAATGTACAGGGCGCTGGCGATTTCCTTATTGGAAAGTCCTTTGCCAAGAGACATAAGGACTTCTAGCTCTTTGGGGGTTAGTTCAGAGAGCTCCTGCTCTTCGCTCTTGGATTTATCGCCCATCATAGATCCCATTAGGACAGGATCATAGTATTTACGACCACGAGCAACGCTTTCAACTGCATATAGCAAGTCTTCGGGAAATGCTTCTTTCAAACAGATGCCTTCAACCTGTAAAGATTGGGCTAATTGAAGCTCACTTCGAGTTACCGAAGAGGTTAAAATGATATATTTGCAAGTATGTCCCGATCGTCGAGCCTCTCGAATCAAGTCCAGTCCATTTTCGTTTCCCAAATTTAAATCAACGAGTACAAGATCAGGCTTTGTCTGCTCAAGGAGCCGTAGAGCCTCCTTCGCATTCGCGGCTTCCCCAACAACATTCATCGATTGACCGGATGATACAACCGTGCGAATTCCTTTGCGAACAAGCGGGTGATCATCAAGGATAATCATATTAATCAAGCGGGTTCCCTCCAAAAAGATCTCAGCTATGTTATACTAAAATAGTACCAAATACCTATTACTATGTACCCAAGTCTCATCAATTGGCTTCATTGTATAACAAAATATGCCAAAAGACCATTAAGAATTCATAAAGTTTAGGAGAAGTTAGGACATGTCCTTACATAACAGAACGGGCTTATATTTATTTTTTGGCTGCAGATGGGCGCTGCTGCTGTCTGGGCTCATCCTGTATTCAAAGGATGGCGGTGTAACGCCTGGACTGCTGTTGGCTGCGGTTCTTTTTCAGACGATATACAGCCTATTACAGTTAAATAAAATGCGTAGAAAAGTGGCGATCATGGCCGCTGTCACGGATGTATCCTTTGGGATTTATTTGCTTGGGCAGACGGGCGGTATTTCCAGTCCGTTTTTAATCTATAGTTTTACAGGTCTCTGGATGGTCAAACAATTCGTGAGCTGGAGACAGTACTATCCGATACTCCTGTTTTATGTAGCGGGTATCCCGATTCTGTTTGCTTTGACATCTGATGTTCTCATATATAGATATGTACTGGCTCATTTTGATTACGGCTTTATCGTATTCACCTTCTTTTGCGTAGTAAGTCTAGTGCATTATGCAGCGCAAAATGTACAGAAACAATTTCGCAAGCTAGTCACGATCTATTCTTCTCGTCACATGACCGTACAGCCAATGAAGCAAGGAACGATTTCCTATATAGAGGAACTGCTTCAGCGAGTTTTAGATGATCGGGAAGTTATCCTTTGCGTGGAAAGTGCCGGTCGTTACGAAAAGCTTCAAAGTTGGAAGCATACGTATTTTACGAATTATATGAAACAAAATTGGCCGCATAGCCAGAAGATTTACACCCAATTACCATCGCCTACAGGTGAAGTTGTGCCTTATTACGTCCAAGTCCTTCTGGACCGTAGCGGGAAAAAGTATGGATGGCTGCTTGTTAAAACAAGCAAAAAAGAATTGTCTATTTTACACAAAATATATATTCAATTTATCCTCATGAAGCTGGAAGCTTTCCATTTCGTCAATGAAGAATTGCTAGATGCTCAAGAAACGGCTGTCGCCCTTGAACGCGATGCGATTGCTCAAAATATTCACGATGGGATCGCTCAGGAGCTTTTCTTTATCTCTATTCAGCTCTTTCAATTGAAAAATGCGCTTCCCCCGGATGTTCGCGAGGAGACGCTTCCTTATGTGACGGAGATCGAGAAAAAAGTGAAAGAAAGCCATCGTGATATTCGTCAATTCATCATCGAGCTTAAGGATGAGAAGAGAAAATTCAATCTCCATAGTGCCATAGAGAAGCTGCTGCACCGTGTTACTGAACATACCGAGGTGGTTCCAATATTTGAGAACATTGGTTGGGTAGCGCATGAGCAGCTTGATATCGAAGAAGCGATTTATCACTTGGTAGAGGAAGCAGCCAACAACGTCATTAAACATGCCAAGGCCAAACATATCCATGTGAGGATTGAAGTCACGAGTGTACAATGGTCGATTACCATTAAGGATGATGGCATCGGAATGCAGATATCCGAGGTGTACGAGCAGGGGCGATTTGGGCTGAGAGGCATGGAGAATCGGATTAAAGTCTTGAATGGAGCCATTTCTTTTCAATCCGAAGCTGTCATGGGTACGACGGTTACAGCCTACATCCCACGTGAAAGGAGTATCGCCTATGTATAAAGTAGTCATTGCCGATGACCATTGTATCGTAAGAGAAGGTCTTCATATTTTGCTCAACAGCTGTGGGGGTTACGCGGTTACGGGTGAGGCGACGAACGGAAATGAAGCTATTTCGCAATCCTTAGCGTTAGTGCCCGATCTTCTTTTAACGGATCTGAAAATGCCTGGTACTTCTATTATTGAAGGGGCTAAGACCCTTAAGATTAGGTGTCCGCAAATGAAAATTATCATTTTAACGGCTGTTGATGAGAGTGAAGATATTTATCGGGCTTTCAAAGCGGGGATTGACGGTTACTTGATGAAAGATACGAGTCCTGAAGTGATTCTATCCACCATTGAGAATGTCATGAAAGGTGCCTCTATCTTCCAGTCGAAGGAGAACATAAGCGATCAACCAGATTCAAGAAGGAGTTCACTATGATGAATTTACAACGATTCGGCCAACTGCCGGTCCATCAACTATTGATGGCTATCATTGGTAGTATGTCCTCTATCTGTACACTGAGTGGCTTGTCATACTGGTTGGTTAACGGTAACTCCGAATCTAAGCTGTATATGATGACCTCGTTTACCGTTTCCCTTTTTGCCTGGGGGATGTATGCGATTCAGAAAAATATGCCGAAAGATAGTCCATATACGACTCTGATAACCCCATCATTACTATTCTTAGTGATTGTTATCATCACATTGTATAACCCTATGGCTCTGCATCAGATGTGGGTTGCCCTTATCTTTTTCCCTGTTATGCTCAGTTTATTGGTTGAATTTAGGGTGTATGTAGTTGGTTCAATTATTTTTTCGCTGTATTTCTTATTCTTTCAAATTTTTGGTCCCACGTATGGGAATGACGACGGGTTCTCTCCCATTATTATGGCGACGACAAAAGGTGTATATGCATTAGGCTGCGTGATCTTAGGCGGAATTATTATTACAGCCTTTAATCAACATAAACGGCGCGTCGAGGCCGCCGCGTTTCAGCAGCAAAAACAGCAAGTGATTAACATCTTGCAATGCTTCATCCCCGTAGGAGAACGGAAAACACAAACGTCGCGTAAAGAAATCGGTGAAATGAGTATTCTGCTCAAATCACTCGTGAATGAGTATGGAAGCTTACGGGTGCAAGATTGGGAGATTGATCTGTTGTCACTCTTGCATTTTGTAAGCAGGGTCAAGCTGCCGGATTATATGTTTGAAAAAGAAGAGAAATTGACAGAGTTCGAATTCGAAGTGGTGCAGGAGCACTGCTTCATGGCGAAGGAATTATGCGAAGGTATCCCCGATTTTCAAGAGGTCGAGAAAGCTTTTCTTTATCATCATGAAAAAGTAGATGGCACCGGCTATCCATATCGCCTCGCGGGCGATCAGATACCGCTGCTTTCGCAGATGCTCGGCTTAGTGGAAGTGTTCCTCGCCATGACGACGCCGCGGTCATACCGACAAGCCACGTCCCCAAGAGAAGCGTACGCTGAAATTCAGAAGCTAGTCGGACATGCTTTTCGAGCTGACATTGTGGACGCATTTGGGAAAGTGATAGATTGAAAAAGAACACATAATCTCCGTCTAACATGTGGCATATTAGTAACAGTCTATGTAGACTGTACCAATCCACAGAAGGCAAGGAGTGAATGTTCAACCGTGAAATACATGCGAATTCTGACGATCGTACTCGCCATGCTGCTCGGGCAAGCAACGATGGCATCTGCCGATGGGTCTTATCATTTTGGATTTAAGAAAAGTACGAAAGGACAGCCCCCGTCGATTGATGAAGAAGGCTTCAAAGGCCTTTTGAAGCAGCGAGGGGCTATTTTCACAGGAGATCCAGCTTTAAAGGAATTGTACTTAACCTTCGATAATGGCTATGAGCAGGGCTATACCGGTAAGATCTTGGACGTGCTGAAGGAGAAGCAAGTACCCGCGATCTTCTTCGTTACGGGGCATTATATCAGGACGGAGCCTGAGTTGTTAAAGCGGATGGCACAGGAAGGTCACTTGATCGGCAACCATTCTTGGAGCCATCCGGATATGAGTCAAATATCGGCAGAACGCATTCAGAAAGAACTGAATCAAGTGAAAGATGAGGTCAGAACTCTTACTGGACAACAGGAGATGCGCTATCTGCGCGCGCCGCGGGGGATATTTAGTGGCCAATCGTTAGCCGTTAGTCAAGGGCTTGGCTATACGAACGTATTCTGGTCCGTCGCTTACCGCGATTGGGAGCCCAAGCATCAGAAGGGCTGGGAGTATGCGTACAAAAATGTGATGGCGCAGCTGCATCCAGGTGCCGTCATTTTGCTTCATTCGGTGTCCAAGGATAACACGGAGGCGTTGGCCAGAATCATTGACGATGCGAAGAGTCAGGGATACCAGTTCAAGAGTCTTGATGAGATGCAAAGTCGGACGCCATAAAAGCTAAGAAGGATGCCTCGGTATGGGCATCCTTCTTTTGTGTACATTTTAAGCATCTTTGCTCAAGTAGTTCTCAACAGTCGATTGCGATTTCTTCTCTTGCAGCCATGTAGAAGATAGGGTAGACAACTTTTGGTTGGTTAATGTTGTTTTAATATCCTCCTTTTTCTCTTCCATAGTAGGCGTGTAGGCTGCTTTATGGTCGGTTACTTTAATAATGTCGTATCCAGTACTTGTCTGAACGGCACTGCTTGTTTCACCTACAGCTAAGGCGAAGGCCGCGGTATCAAAGGTTTCCTCCATGTTACCGCTAGAGATGTAACCAAGAGCTCCGGCTGTATCTTTGGTTGCTGTGTCTAGGGATTTGTCTTTGGCAAGCGTGGCAAAGTCAGTACCTTTTTTCAACTCAGCTAGAATCGCATCCGCTTCTTCTTTGGTCGTGACCGAGATGTGTGAGGCCTGAATTTGCTCAGGGACCTTCAATGATTCGATATTTTCATCATAATATTGTTTGATTTCATCATCGGAAATCGTTACTTGAGGTTCTAGAATTTTTTTCAAGAGAACTTGAGTCTTCATATTTTTCTTTAAATCGTCTAAAGTCATGCCGTAAGAGGTGAGTGCTTGCTGAAACTCATCATTAGAAGAGTAGGAGCCTTGAATTAATGAGATTTCTTGCTGAATATCTTCATCTGTGATTTGAACGCCCGTCTTCTGTCCTTCTTGGTTAATAAGTTCCTCAGTGATTAAAGTATCTAGTGTCTGCTCGCCGCCACTGACTAGCATGGCTTCATAGAGCTGGTCTCTGCTGATATTGACGCCATTAACCTTAGCTACCGCTACGGCTGCTGATGTCGGGTCTGTTTTCTTAAGAGGAGGATAGACGATGAGATACGCGATAAGACTAAGTAGCAGGAGAGAAGATACCCATTTCCATGTACGATTTGCTGATATATGTTTATTCATTATGAATGCTCCCTTCGGTTTCGGTAATTTGAATGACTTGACTTGATGCCTATTATGCCGATTGAAACTGAAGCCCACTTGAAAGCTGACTGAAAGTTTGATGAATAGATAGGCTGAATCTTCCATTAACAAAGGGGATCATCCCTGAATTTATATTGTGTACAAATTAATTGTTGACAACGTTAAATGGAATTGGTATGATTCATCCATAAAGTTGTTTCAAATTAAATTGCTAACAAATAAAAAGAAAACATAATATGAACATGAAATATTAAAGGAGGCATTCCTATGCATCACAAAGCCATCATTATCGGAACTGGACCAGCGGGGTTAACCGCAGCGATTTACCTGGCAAGGGCGAACATGTCGCCTTTAGTCATAGAAGGCATACAGCCTGGGGGGCAGTTAACTACCACCACAGAAGTAGATAACTTCCCAGGATTCCCGGATGGCATCACCGGGCCGGAGCTGATGGACAATATGCGTAAACAGGCGTTGCGTTTCGGCGCTACGATTCAGTCGGGTCGGGTTACAGAAGTGGATATGTCTAAACGACCATTCACCTTGTTCTTAGAGGATGGAGGTCAATTGACGGCGGACTCGTTGATCATTTCCACAGGCGCAACCGCCAAGAAACTGGGTATCCCCGGTGAATCCGACAATATTGGTAAAGGCGTTAGCACCTGTGCAACTTGCGATGGATTTTTCTTTAGAAACAAGAAGATTATCGTGATTGGCGGCGGGGATACAGCGATGGAAGAGGCACAATTCTTGACTCGATTCGCTTCTGAAGTGCGCGTAGTGCACCGTCGTGACGATCTGAAAGCATCGAAAATCATGCAGGATCACGCCCACGGCAATCAAAAAGTTGCCTGGAGCCTCAATCGGACACCGCTTGAAGTCGTAGCTGGCCCTCTTGGAGTGACTGGACTTAAGGTGCTCAATAACGTAACTGGCGAGGAAGAGCTGCTGGAGGCAGATGGTATTTTTCTAGCGATTGGGCATACTCCGAACACTAGCTTCCTAGGCGGACAGCTGCCTACAGATGAACTCGGATATTTGCAGGTTATTCCCGGAACGTCACAAACGACTGTACCTGGCGTATTCGCCTGTGGAGATGTGCAGGATCGCATTTATCGCCAAGCGATTACATCAGCAGGAAGCGGTTGTATGGCGGCACTTGATTGTGAACGATTTATTTCAGAACAGCATGCTTAATGCATGTTAGTATAAAAAAACTTTAGGAGGAATTAGCCATGTCAGTTAAACAAATTTCCGATGCCACTTTTAACAATGAAATTGAAGCGGGTAATGTACTCGTAGATTTTTGGGCCCCTTGGTGCGGACCTTGTAAAATAATCGCTCCTATCCTTGATGAACTATCTGCTGAGATCGGTGATGCAGCCAAAATTGTAAAAATCAACGTGGATGATAACCCAGAATCCGCTTCTAAATATAACGTTATGAGTATCCCTACACTGCTCGTATTCAAAGATGGTCAATTGGTTGATCAGCTGGTTGGGGTACAACCGAAAGAGAAGCTTAAAGCGGTTATTGAGAAAGCATAACAAACAACGAATCACAACGAATCTAATGTGTTAAAACATACAATCCTAGGAGGAATAAGAATATGACACAGTTACAAGAACGCACAGGGGTAGCAACAGTTGGAGGAAATCCAGTTACTTTACTAGGACCGGAGATTAAGGTTGGCGATCAAGCGCCAGATTTTAAGGTAAATAAAGATTTGATGACAGAGGTAAGCCTATCGGATTATGCAGGTAAAGTGAAGCTGATTTCGGTCGTCCCTTCCGTGGATACAGGCACATGTGATGCACAGACGCGTCGTTTCAATGTGGAAGCAGATAAGCTAGGAGATAACGTCGTCATTTTGACGATTTCAGTGGATCTTCCTTTTGCACTGAGTCGTTTCTGCGGGGCTGCAGGCATCGATAAAGTCGTAACCTTATCTGATTATAAAAGCCGCGCTTTCGGTCAAGCGTATGGTGTCTTGATTAAAGAGATTCAGCTCGATCAGCGTGCGATATTCATCTTGGATGAGAACAATACGGTTCGTTATGTGGAGTATTTAACGGAGATGAAGGAGCATCCGAATTATGATGCGGCTTTAGAGGCTTTGAAGGAACTTGTTTAAAAGAGTTATAAAAGAGAGCAGCATTCCCACTAGGGATTGCTGCTCTTATTAGGTTAGCGGGGGGAAGGTGAAGCTTATCCCTTATTTAGCATGTTTAGTTTTTGCTGAGCTGAGTGAGATTGTGGATATATGCCTAATCATCGGCTCTGTAAGTGACTAGGTTTTTCTGAGAAATAGGAAGGCAAGTTGTACAACGTACAACAATTTCCTTGATTTCTTATGGGCAAGCTAAGGATTGTTGTATGTTGTACAATAATTTAGCCGCTTTTCATGCTATAGAGCTACTTTTGGCTGGAATTGTTGTATTTTTTGCAACAATCGCGTGTAAAACGTGGATTAGCTTGCTTAAAGTTGTACAACGTACAACTTTACACGGATGCACAAACGAATGTTTCAATATATTCGTTTTGGGAGTACTTGATTTGCATCTATTTTACGAACATTCTTGCTCAAGGCGGCGGAAGGCGTTTTTTTGTTTCGCATGTGATCCCGGCTGAAAGTTGGAGCCTTGATGTGGAAATCATCCATCGAAAAGCTTAAGTGGACATGTAAGCATGCTCGGCTAACGAGCGAGCGAAACCATGTGGCTGCCCTTGACCATCGCTGCGCTGCACAAGGGGCATGCCTTCGCCGCAAGCTTCGCTTCCTGCGGCGAAGAGATGCGCGACCAGGCCTTGCAGCCGGCCTGCTCGCAGATCCACGCCGCGACCCGCTCATTCGCGGCGGCGGGTTTCCCAGCAGCGGTCGGGCGCCGCGCCGCTGCTGCACCAACACCAACAGCCGCCGCAGGCTTGCGGCTGTCCACCGTGTCCGCGCCAGGGAACGCGGACAGCAGGAAGCGGGAAGGCTCCGCCTTCTTCCCGCGATAAAACGCCGGCGAGCTGATCAGCAGCTCAGCCTTGGCGCGCGTGACGGCGACGTAGGCCAGTCGCCGTTCTTCCTCCAGCGCGGCGGTTCCCTTGTCGCGCCCTGTAACCCCAGCCATCTTCACATCGTCCAGATGGCTGGCATCAAGTGCCGAGCTATGCGGCATATTGCCCTCAATCGCACAGAGCAAGTACACGATCGGGAACTCCAGTCCCTTCGATTTATGAATCGTCATGAGCGAAATTTTATTCGCGAATTGTTCTTTTTGGAGCCGGCTCATTTCGGTGCGTTTTTCCGCGACCTCATGGATAAAATAAAGAAACTGCTCCACCGTATCGAATCGCTTGGCCGAAGATTCCAGCTCGTCCAGCGTTTCCTTCAGCATTTCTCTGTGACTCGTCAGCTTGCTGCGCTTGTTCGTCTCTAGGAAAGCATCATAGAAATCCTTGCGAATCGCCTGAACGGCAGCGAGCGGCTTCATTTCAGCAAGCGATTTAATGAGCCGGATGCGACTTTTGAGCTTTTCTTTCTGAAAATCTTTCAGCTGAGGCAGACCGAGCAGGTGGATGAGCGGCCACTTTTTCGCCTGAATCGCTTCCTGATCTTGAATAATCCGCATGCCTTGGTCTCGTCCTATATATAATGAAGGTAGGACACCTTCTATGGCTTCGAAATTTCGCCGCTCATGGGCAAGCCTTAAGTGATCAATAATCGGCTTCACCATCCACTGATCGTAGAAGGAGTCATTGCTACCGTAATCCACAAAAGGCAAATTATGAAGAATCAACTGCTCGATAATCGCCCGACTGTTGCTGGCTGTCCGATACAAAATAGCGAAATCGCCATATTGGCTGCCACCCTCGGCTACTTTAATCCGAAGATCGTTAATTAACCAATCGGCCTCGTCGTCACTATTCGTGGGTTTCACATATTGCGGCTTCCGATCACTTTCCTTCGTGGCGAGGAGGGTCTTCGACTTCCGCTGGACATTGTGTGTGATGATGGCATTCCCCAGACCGACGATGCTTGAAGTAGAACGGTAATTAATATCAAGAGTGACCGTCTTGGCAGCAGGATACTTCTCATGAAACTGTAGAATAAATTCATTTCGCGCGCCATTGAACGAATAAATCGTCTGGTCATCGTCACCAACGACCATCAAATTCTCGTGGTCCTTTGCAATCATTTGAATGATTTCGTATTGCACGGTATTCGTATCCTGGAACTCATCGACGCTAATATAAGTGAATTTTCGCTGCAGCGAGCGCAGGACATCGGTGTTCTGCTGCAATAAGTGGTACGCTTTGATCAAAATATCATCAAAATCAATCTTCTGCTGTTCCATTTTCCACTGCTCATACTGCATGAAAATTTTCTTCACTTCTTTATCTTCTTCCGTTCCTTCAGGCAGGTCTTCGACCTCGATCAGCTGCATTTTATATGAGGAAAGCAAGGAAATGAGCACTTCGGGTTGGTATGTATCCTGCAGCCCCATGCCCAGCATGATGCGTTTGAAGACAATTTGCTGATAGCGGCCATCACTCAGAATCTCTTGTTGTAGCCCGTTCATTCGCAGTAATCTGAGGCAAAAAGCGTGAAATGTCCGCACTTGCATCGTATTGGTCATACTATGATCAAGACCCGGCATGGACGTGAGGCGTTCCCGCATCTCTTCGGCGGCCTTTTTCGAAAAAGTAATCAACAACATATTCGACGGATGAACCCGGTGGACACGCAGTAAATAAGCCACTCGGCACACCAGAACAGTTGTCTTGCCGGAACCGGCTCCCGCCAGGGTAAGTAAGGGACCTTTGAAATGGCGCACAGCCTGAACCTGCGCTTCATTCAACAGAATCTGATGGTTTTCCAAGTCGCGGAAAAAGTAAGCGTCACGATCGCTATCTGACACAAAATCGGAACTATTCGTTAAAAGCGCCATACGCGCATGCGGGATAGGTCGCTCTGTGGTTTGATTCGTACCTAATGGTGTAGGGTAAATAGAAAGAGAAGTCAAAATCATCACCTATTTCATAGCAATACTGGACTACCTATTCTATCACATTTATAGACCGATGAAAGGACCTATATACATATGGGGATATCTTACTTAAAATTGCTTTGGAATCAGTTCGAAAAGCATGATGCCACGGGGCTTGCAGCCCAATGCGCTTACTATTTTTTGCTATCGCTGTTCCCATTTCTTCTATTTATTCTAAGTCTATTGGGGTATTTGCCGTTCTCCTCGGATGATGTCATGGGGCTCATTAAAGAATATATTCCGGGGGCAGTCGCCGGGTGGATCGATGAAACGCTTAGCAATCTGCTTGATGTGAAAAGAGGAGGCGCACTTTCCTTCGGGATCATATTGGCCTTGGTGAGTGCCAGCGCAGCGATGAATGCGATCGTCATTGCCGTTAATAAAGCGTACGGGCTGCCTGAGCGCAAAAGCTTCATACACTCGCGTTTTCTCGCTGTGATGCTGACGCTGGGCATGCTCATAGTCATCGCTTCAGCGCTGCTGCTCAGCGTGTTTGGTCATTGGATCGGGGATTGGACGCTTGCCAACATTTCTATTTCATCCAAGCAAGTGGATCTGTGGAACAACCTACGCTGGATTGTAAACTTTGTGATCGTGTTTGTCGTCTTCATCGGGATTTACTACATAGCCCCCAATACGTGCTTGACCTGCAAAAGCGTCCTTCCTGGAGCGATATTCGCGGCAGTTGGGTGGCAATTAACATCCTTGGGCTTCTCCTTCTATGTTAATAACTTTACCAACTACAGCGCGACTTATGGCAGTGTCGGGGGGATCATCGTGCTCATGACGTGGTTCTATATTTCGGCGCTCATCATTATCATCGGCGGTGAAATTAATGCGATAAAGCATGTGAAGAGCCAGATTCATACGGTACCATTGGAAAAAAAGGATTCGACTGCGAATAAAAACCGCTTCTGATTGTTGGTCTGAAACGGTTTTTTGTTCTACCACGTCAAAACGCCGCCATCCACACGTTTCACGCCGCGAATTTTTCCAAGCTGCTCCGCAAGTCGGAACAAGGCTAGATCTTTCATTTTGGCTTCGATCATGACGTCGATGCGAGGGAGGCCAACCTCCTTGCAGCTTTTCAGAAAAGGGATGAGCTGATCGGGCTCAATGTAGTCGGAATGAGATCGGAACTCTTTCTCATCCTTTGGCGAGGAGACGTGAATTTTCATCGGAATGTCGCCCCAGGTCTTAGCAATTTCCGGCAGTAGTTCGATGGGAGAAGCTGTGGATGGGTTGCACCAATCATGGTGCAAATCCAGCATGCAGGGGCGCTGCAGCCTTTTGCTCACGGCCAGTGTTTCCTCCAGCGTGTAAGTTTTGTCGTCATTCTCAAATGTAAGACGCCGCATGATATGCTCGGGCACCTCAGGTATCTTAACAAATAGCCGCTCCGTGGCGGCTGCTTTATCTCCGTACATACCGCCAACGTGGATATTGATGATGGCTGACTCATCAAGTCCCATCCCATCCAAAATCGCAGCGTGATAGTGCAAGTCCCTTATAGCGGCCTTCACAACCGAGTCACTCCCGTTTAGCAGCGTAAATTGATTAGGATGCATACTTAGGCGGATTCCCTGACTGTTGGCGAAATCGCCGAGCTTTCGCAGTTCATCTCTATATTCGGTGGCCACATCAATCTGCACATCCGGATGGGTGGCTAGTGGAATGAGCGACGATGATAGACGAAATAAACGAATACCATGAGCGGCATTATAGTACAGAATTCGCTGAGTTGCCTCGAGATTTTTGCGTCCGATCTCGATGACTCGCTGCATGGCCTCCTCCCGCGGATGCTGAGAGAAGAGCTTATATGTAAAAGTGGAGCTAGGGGTGTTATTAAAAATCGCCATTGCTATAGATACGAATCCGAGTCGGATAATCATGAGGCCTCCGTTATTCCATCATTATTTAGCTTGATTAGTCTGCCCCAAAAGGGAGTAATATCGAGCGTGAAGGGGAGGTCAGAGGGTAATAAGATTAAGAACCAACAAGGCTGCGGCTGAGTTCTTCACTGGAACGCGCCAAGTGGAGTTTGTTTAAACTAATTTGCTGCAAAACCTACATCAAATTTCACTGTAGCTGGACTTATCGGGTGGATTACCTGCATTTCCTGCATCAAATTTTCCGCTTAACGAGGGTTTTCAGCCTTTTGGGCGAAATTAGCTGCACATTTTGCAGGTAATTCCATCCGAAAGGGGATAAACCCATAATTTTGATGTACGAAATGCAGGTAGTGTCACCTTAGCGCTCCCCATGATGGTCTAGGCAACCTTCGTCTCGTACACAATTTCAAGTTAAACACAAATTCCCAAGCCACCCAACAAAAAAAGACACCCAAAGGGGTGTCTTTTACAGAAAATATTTGTCTGGGAAGGGTACAGCAGACGGTTATTTTAATGACTAAACCCGCTCAACCTTCAACAGGTTAGTCGTGCCTGATTTCCCAACTGGGATACCAGCGGAGACAACAGTGATGTCGCCCTTCTTCACGTAGCCGAGCGTCTCAGCTTGCCCGATGGCAGAGCGAATCATCGCGTCAGTAGAGTCGCAGAATTCGCCAAGAATCGGGATAACGCCCTGCACCATGCTCAGGTAGTTGATCGCATATTCATTGGACGTCACTGCGATAATCGGCGCTTCCGGACGGTACTTCGCGATCATCCGAGCAGTGAAGCCGCTCTCCGTTGGCGTCAAGATGGCTGCAGCGTGCAGCTTGTTTGCGGATGATACAACCGCTTGGCAGAGTACCTCAGTCACTTCGTTATTCGACTGAAGCTGTGCGTCGATCAAGGAGCTGCGCTCCATAGTTTGCTCTACGCGCTCGGCGATCGTCGCCATCATCGTCACGGACTCGATGGGATACTTGCCTGCGGCTGTCTCGCCGGAAAGCATGACAACGTCGCTGCCGTCAAGCACCGCATTCGCCACGTCACTTACTTCTGCGCGTGTTGGACGAGGGTTGCGCTGCATGGAATCCAACATTTGCGTCGCCGTAATAACAGGCTTGCCAGCTAAATTACAAGCGCGAATCATATCTTTCTGCGCAATCGGAACTTCCTCCGTCGGAATCTCAACGCCGAGATCACCCCGCGCAACCATGATGCCGTCAGAAGCTTCAAGGATCGAAGCGAAATTCGTCATGCCTTCTTCGTTCTCAATCTTCGAAATAATCGGCGTAAACGCTGCACCATGCTGTTCCAAAATCCCGCGAACTTCTCTAACATCGTTTCCGTTACGTACGAAAGACATCGCGATGATAGAAATATTCTCTTCAACTCCGAACTTAATATGCATCACATCGCGCTCGGTAACACCGGGTAGGGAAGTACGCACGCCCGGCAGATTAACACCTTTACGCTGCTTCAAGACACTTTGATTCAAGACGCTGCAAGTAACTTCTGTACCGTCAATCATTTCTACACGAAGCTCGATAGAGCCGTCATCAATAAGAATAAGATTTCCCGGCTTAACATCCTGCGGAAGGCCAGGGTAATTCACAGAAACACGTTTGGAATCGCCGATAATTTGCTCAGTCGTAAGCACAATGTGATCACCGCTTTGCAAATCGTAGGAAGCATCCTTCAATTGACCGATGCGGATTTCCGGACCTTTAATATCCATCAGAATAGGGATGATGACACCAAGCTCAGCAGCTGCTTGACGTACGCGCTGAATGCGTCCCCGATGCTCATCTAAATCGCCATGAGCCATATTCAATCTGGCGACGCTCATGCCCGCGCGAATTAATTCTTTAAGAGTAGGGACGGAATCACAAGCGGGTCCCATGGTACAAATGATTTTTGTTTTACGCATGGTGTTTAGGACTTCCTTTCGATAGTAACGAATGAATTTTGGCTTCATTATATGCCTAAATGAGCCGAAGTTCTATGAACTATAGTATGATGTATGTACTATAGTATGCAGGAAGGTGCCATTATGCAGGTGATAACCTTTACGTACGACAAAAGCAGCAATTGGTATAAGGAAGAGTTGGAGGGATGTCCCAATTGGATGCTCGTTCTCGTTACCTATGGCCGATGTGTGTATTGGATCAATGAGAAGAAGCAGGTAGTTGAGAAAGGGCAATGGCTGCTCATACCGAGCAAAACACCCTTTTATGGAAGGAGTGTGCCGACCCAGATCCATGAAAAGTACGTCGTTCAATTCACTGCTAAGGAAGCAGCAGAACTGTTTCCACTCCTCCAGCTGCCGCATTACACTAGCCGAGTAACGGGCAAATATGAGTTAATTGTAGATCGTTTACGCCTTATCCATCAGCAGTGGCAAGACAAGCAATCCTATTACCAAACACTGTGTGAAGCGCTGCTCAAAGAATTGTTTGTCTATCTCCATAGAGAGTGGGACCAAGATACTACAACGACCGCTACTGCACAGCTAGTGGAGCAGATGAAAAGCTACATTCAGAACCATTACCGCGAGCACGTGACCAAAGACGAGCTTGCCGCGTGCATAAGCCGATCCCCGAATTATGCTGCCGCACTTTTTCGCAAAGTGACAGGTCAAACGATCAGCGAATTCGTCCATGCTACAAGGATCAAAACGGGCATCTACATGCTTAGACATTCTGCGCTGTCAGTGACCGAGATTTCCGAGTTCATCGGGTACAATGACCCGTCTTATTTTTACCGTGTATTCAGGCGTCTAACCGGCTTGGTACCAACGGATTTAGTATCCGACCGTGAAACGATTCGCAAGTAGTATTAACTTACATCGTACCGCCGCCGCGGCGTACTTCGGAAGGGATCTGTTCAGGTCCTTTATCAATGTTTTGGTAGATGAACGTTCCCACACTTGCTTCGTCAAACTTTGTAAGCTGCATCGTTTTCGTCCATGCGGTTACAACGACCTCCTGATCGCTAGGTACATCTGGATTGGGTACAGCTAGTACACCGGCTCCAGCTTTTTTAAAATGCGTCAAATAGTCGAGTCGATCTAGCAATTCTTTAGGAGCATCAGGGTGGTAATGAATAATGATATCGCCGTGCTCTAAATTATGAACAAGCATTTCATAGGAAGGTCTTTCCTTATAAAAGCCGAACTTTAAGTCATGTGGACTGTGTGTACCGGAGGTCGGGATTTTCATTTCATAGGATAGTGTACCCTCTGCATGCCCTCGTCCATAATCTTTATCTGTCACGACTTGGATAGGAGCATTTAAATTCAATTTTTCTACACTGTATTTGCTGGAATTTTGCTGAATTAGCGAGGTTCCCACACAGCATATCGCGGTAATAACGAGAGTGTGAGAGAGAAGCAACAAGGTCTTTTGCTTTTTTTGCAAAGCCTGTTTCTCCGTCTTTTTCAATCGACTTGTGTTCTGCTTGTGGGCTTTCGCGGCCAACATATAGCCAATAATCGACAAAACAAAAATAGCCAATCCTATGTAGAGCAAAATAGCCATAAAATCAGGTCCGTGCTGCATGGTTGAATGATCCATTATAAATAATCTCCTTTTAGAATTAATTTTAAAATATCACACTACATATTGTAGTTATACTGTTGGCTAGAAGTCAATTTCTGCGTAAAGATTTGCTCGTTATCATTTGAAATAGAGGATTTTTCAGCCAATTGTTGAATGATGTAATAAAATGTCATTTCATGTAGAAAAAAAGGAGAGAAGTTCCAGTGTCAGAACAACGATTAGAATTACACAGAAGAAATGGATTAATGGTCAAGCTTTTATGGGGATGCTTGGTACTTGGAATCGCCGCAGCCTATCACTCGCCGAAAATGATCATGACTTTGCTCTCCTACGGAGCACCGATTGCTCTCTTATGTACTATCTTAACTTGGAAAAAAATCTGGGTCCCTTACACGATGTATGTTATTGCTGTAGGTTTTAACATCATTTCTTATTTTTTTATGGCCCATGTCCCCGCCCTGTCCAGTATTCTAATTTTGTTTCTCGGTTTGACCCTCGTTTCTTTGTATATGAACTTCCGACCGCTTTTGCTTAATGCCGTGATTGGACTTATTAATTTGAACTATTTTTGCTCCACATTACCCGGGGATTTCAGCCTAGTAACCATTAACGCTTTCTACTTGTTGACCATTTTAACATTGGTAGGGCAAGGCCAAATTGGAACTAGAATGCTTGCTAATGTAGTGAAAAGCGTGAAAGAGTCTGAGGTGTCGCGTGTGAAGTCAGAAGAAATTCTGACAGGCGTCCGTACAACAACAGAAGTGCTTGGAACATCCAGCAATACGCTTCAAGAAAATGCGTCCGTTACGGGCAGAATTACCGAAGAAGTCGTGGCTGCTTTTCAAGAAATCTCGATTGGCATTGAGTCGCAAGCAACCAGCATCACGGATATTACAACCGCTATTCAGGAAGTAAATGAGACGGTTGAGATGACCTCTTCCGCATCGAACACGATGAGCAGCAGGTCCCGAGATACGGCCCGGATGACGAATGAAGGCAAGATTCAGATGGAAGATTTGTCGCTCAAAATCAATGATATTACCGTTATCGTGACCGAAACTTCAGAAATTATGAATGCGGTCAATGAAGAAAATGTGAAAATCGGAAATATCGTTACAACGATTGCCGAAATAGCGAATCAAACGAACCTCTTGTCGTTAAATGCTTCCATTGAGGCTGCCCGCGCAGGTGAGCATGGCAAAGGCTTCTCCGTTGTTGCGAACGAAATTCGTAAGCTGGCGCAGAATGCACATGTGGCATCCACAGATATCTCGGAAATTCTGGGCTCTATTCAAAATAAAGTGGAGACAGCTGTGGAGAAGGTTGCCGTCGGTATTACCGCCGTAGAATCAGGTAAGAAATCAGCGGAGAGCGTCGATCAGTTGTTCGAAGTCATCAACAATAACACGACTGAAGTCATGGAACAAGCGGAAAACCTCCAGCGCATGAATGCTCAATTGCTAACTTCGTCGCAAAGAGTTGCTGAGGAAATGACTTCCGTTGCAGCGATTACTGAGCAATCCGCAGCTTCCGTGCAAGAGGTGCTTGCTAGCGCTGAAGTACAGCAAAGGCGTGTTGAAGATATCGTAGACAGCATTCGCCAGCTGAACGGATTAACGAATGATTTGCAGCATTTGATTGAAAAATAGAGCGAATTTCTCAAAAAAGCATTGCCAAAAAGTTGGCAATCCGCTACAGTTAAGCCAAATGAATAGCAACACGGGTGCTTGATGAAGTCAGGCTGAGATAGTGGCCCCATGCCACTGACCGTTAATCTGATCTGGGTAATGCCAGCGTAGAGAATGAAGTGCCTTTTTGCACTAATTTTATGCCTGCCGCTACCCGGTGGGCTTTTTTTCGTGTTCGTCTATCTCATTTATACATCTATATATGAAAAGGAGTCGAATAAACAGATGGCACAAAAAGAAACAGCAGCAAAGGGTTTGAGATTGACTGATATTTTGATCACCATTGTGATCGCAGCGGTGTTTGGTGTGATTTATCGCGTATGGGGGCCAATGTACGATATTTTGAAACCATTCGGTCTTCACGCGGAGCAGTTGAGCTATGGCATGTGGTTTATGGCAGCGACCTTCGCATTTCTGGTTATTCGCAAACCTGGCGTTGCCTTATTGGCTGAAGTAGCGGCTGCGACGATTGAGGCGCTTTTTGGTGGCTCTTGGGGTGTTTCAACGTTGGTATATGGATTGCTGCAGGGGCTTGGTGCCGAACTCGTTTTTGCCCTTTTCCTTTACCGCCGTGCAAATGTTGGTATGACCATCCTAGCGTCCTTCGCATCTGCAGCGTTATCGTTGCTTGTGGATAATTACTATGGCTATATTGATCAACTCACGTTCTGGAATTACTGTCTGTTTATTGGACTTCGACTGTTAGGCAGCGCTTTGATCGCCGGCGTATTCGCTTACTACCTAGCAGGTGCATTGGCTCGTACTGGTGTGCTCAGTCTAGTTCGTCCTGTTTCGAAGAAAGATTACGACGTATTGGGGTAACGTGATGAGCGAAGGAATGAGCGTTACGAATTTAAGGTTAAAATATCCCGGAGAAGATGCCCCCCTGTTATTTCAGGGGGTTTCCTTTTCAATTGAACCTGGAGAGAAGGTACTGCTTCTAGGGCCGAGCGGCTGCGGAAAATCAACTCTGCTTCAAGTGCTGAGCGGTATTGTGCCTGACATTGTAGAGATTCCGCTCAAGGCAGATGGCATTCACATTCCAAGCCGCTCAGGCTATGTCTTTCAAGATCCGGAGACACAGTTCTGCATGCCGTATGTGGATGAGGAAATTGCTTTCGTCTTGGAAAATTTACAAGTCCCACGTGAGAAGATGCCTGCTCGTATCGCATATTATCTGGAGCTGGTGGGGCTTCAACTAGAAGACACCCATACCTTGATTGGGAATCTGTCGCAAGGAATGAAACAGCGGCTTGCTATTGCGAGTGTGCTTGCCCTAGAGCCGGAAGTGCTGTTCCTTGACGAGCCTACGGCGCTTTTGGATGAAGAAGGCACTGAGCAGGTATGGGAAACGATTCGAAGGATTAGTGCTGAGAAGACACTGGTTATCGTGGAGCATAAAATAAGCGGCATCCTAGGATTCATCGACCGCTTGATCGTCATGTCACCAGATGGAGGACTGCTAGCAGATGGTCCACCTCAAGAGGTGTTCGAGGCGTACAAACAGCAGATGATCGACTACGGGATCTGGTACCCTGGGGTTTGGGACGATAATGGAATGGATTTAAAAACATCTTCCGTCCTTCAGACTGCGGCGCCGGTCATGACCCTACGCGATTTTGTAGGGTTACGCGGAGGGCAGATCAAGACCTCTGTGGATAACTTGAGCGTCTATCCTGGCGACTGGATTACCGTTGTCGGCGCCAACGGCGCTGGCAAAAGCTCGCTGCTGCTAGCGATCATGCGGCTCATCCCAACCCACGGCAGCTGCTGGATTGAGGGGGTGAAGGGCAGCAAAGTCGAGCACCTTGCAGAGCAAGTCGGCTTTGTGTTCCAAAACCCCGAATTCCAATTCGTCACGAATTCGGTGGAGGAAGAGCTGGCCTACTCCTTGCCGGAAGCGGAGCAGGGGCGGGATGTGCAGCCGGCGGCTATAGAGCGGCTGCTTAGGGAATACGACCTGCTCGCGCTGCGCAAGAGGCATCCATTCCAGCTGTCGATGGGCCAGAAGCGGCGCTTAAGCGTGGCGTCCGCGATGGTGCGCGGCCCACGCATTCTGCTGCTCGATGAGCCCACCTTCGGGCTCGATGCGCGCGGCACGCTGCGCATCTTGCAGCAGCTGGAGCGGCTGCGGGCGAGCGGAACTGTGATCGTGATGGTCACGCACGATCCGGAGATTGTGAAACGCTGCGCCACACGCGTTTGGCAGGTTGAAGATGGGCATGTGAAGGAGTTGCCGGCTGAGAAGCTGCCGGCCTCAGTTGCACATGCTCCGGAAGGAGCTGCGATGCTATGCAAATAACATTCGCGTATCGTGAAACCTGGCTGCACCGGGTGAATCCGGGTGTGAAGCTTATCCTGTCCATCTTGTTGTTTGTTGTTGTCGTGTTCACGCATAATCTGAATGCCATGATGTATTTGACCTTGGGAGCACTGGTACCGCTCTTCTTGTTCTCAGGCCATCCAATGAAGCGGCTGTTGTTGTATGCTTCACCGTTCCTGCTGATCTTCCTATCCTCTTCCACGGGGATGATGATGTTCGGCAGCGGAGATACGCTTTGGTACCAGTTGGGCTTCATCCGAATCACCGAAGAAAGCTTCTATCGCGGGATCCATCTGGGCTTTCGGGGCCTTCAGGTTGCTGCGGTCGGGCTGCTGTTCAGCTTGACCACACGGCCGGTCGCGCTGTTCTATGCCATGATGCAGCAGTGGAAAGTCGCGCCGAAATACGCATACAGCTTCCTCGCCGCGCTGCGCATGCTGCCGCTTATGCTTGAAGAATTTCAAACCCTTCGCTTTGCGCTGAAGGTGCGGGGCAAAAAGAAGCGTAATCCAATCACCGGATGGTATACGACGCTGCGCATGTATGCCATTCCGCTGCTTGCCCAGAGCATACGCCGCGCTCACCGGACGGCTGTGGCCATGGAAGCGAAGCGTTTTTCCGCGCAAAAAAAACGGACTTATTATTATGTATCATCCTATTCGGTGTTAGATGTTTACTATATCTTTTATTGGATTTTGCTCGTCATTCTAGCTAATTGGCTGGGGAAAGTATGGCCGTTGTTGAACGCAGCGGACGTCCGATAAGAATTATGAAGAGCAATCAAAACCAAAGAACAACTTGGTTTCGATTGCTCTTTGTTTACAGATAAGAATTTATATGTTTTGGGGTAAGCGAAGCTAACTCCATATTTATTTGAGTTGGGAGAAAGGTCGAAATACCTGAACTTGAGGGATTTGATTGGATTATATCCAATGATGTCTCATGACATCGGCGGTTGGGGTTAGTTCCATTGGATTTATACAGTGGAATATGTGGAAATAGCTCAGAAGAGCTGGTTTTT
>NZ_WHOC01000031.1:0-10723 GCF_013141785.1 Paenibacillus germinis | reverse complement strand
GCTAGTTGGTGGGTTAGCGATGTTTTTCATCGTTAAATTAGCTAATTGGTGGTTGAGAGAGAGAGTCGAGCAACTTTAACGATGTTTTACATCGCTAAAGTAGGGATAAATGGGCTAGTTGGTGGGTTAGCGATGTTTTATGTCGTTAAAGTAGCTGATTAGTGGTTGCGAGTGAGAGTCGAGCAACTTTAACGATGTTTTACATCGCTAAAGTAGGGATAAATGGGCTAGTTGGTGGGTTAGCGATGTTTTATATCGTTAAAGTAGCTGATTAGTGGTTGCGAGTGAGAGTCGAGCAACTTTAACTATGTTTACATCGCTAAAGTAGGAATAAATGAGCTAGTTGGTGGGTTAGCGATGTTTTATATCGTTAAAGTAGCTGAATAGTGGTTGGGAGAGAGAGTCGAGCAACTATAACGATGTTTTACATCGCTAAATTCGGAAAAAATGGGCTAGTTGGCGGGATAGCGATGATTTATATATTTAAAGTAGCTGAATAGTGGTTGCGAGAGAGAATCGAGGAACTATAACGATGTTTTACATCGCTAAAGTAGGAATAAATGGGCTAGTTGGTGGATTAGCGATGTTTTATATCGTTAGAGTAGCTGAATAGTGGTTGCGAGGGAAAGTCGAGCAACTTTAAGGATATTTCACATCGCTAAAGTAGAAATAAATAAGCTAGTTAGCGGGATAGCGATGGTTTTCATCGTTAGAGTAGCAGATTGATGATGGATGAATGTTGGTGGGAGTTAGTAACAATCGAAGGAGGTGAGCACAAGTGCTGCCGATACCTAACTTGGATGATCGTATGTTTGAACAGATGGTGCAGGAGGCTCGGAAGTCGATACCGAAGCTTTTTCCGGAGTGGACGGATGAGAATGAACATGACCCGGGGATTACGCTGCTGGAATTGATGTCATGGATGACGGAGATGCAGCAGTATTACTTAAACCGGGTGACGGAGCGCAGTGAGCGGAAGTTTCTGAAGCTGCTTGGGATTAGCCCTCGTGAAGCCGTATCTGCGGTTTGTGATGTGGCGTTTGCAGGATTACAGCAGCAGCTTGTGCTCCCCAAGGGGACACCGCTGCATGCGATGGATCAGCGGTTTGAGACACTAGATACGGTGAATCTCGTTCCTTCCGAGCTTGAGAAAGTGCTGGTCCGTACGGAGACGGCGGCTGGTGATTTTACATCCAATAATCACGCTAAGATTGCTTATTATGCTTTTGGACCTGAAGCGCGTAAGGGCGCGCATTTGTATCTCGGTTTCGATAGAGCGCTGCTTGAGCAAACGGAGATTTCGATCTTCTTTAAGTTATTTGACCGCTATCCGGTAAGGGTGGGTCACCGTGAAGATGGGACAACGCCGATGATATCGTCTGCTAAGGTGGCTTGGACATTCGCGGGTGCCGGGCAGCAGGGGCAAAGCGAAAGCTGGCTGCCTATCGAACAGATCAGCGACTCAACGGTTCATCTGTCGCAAAGCGGCGAGCTCAGGTTTCAGATCACGTCGGAGATGAAGCCGATTGCTCTTTACCCTGCGGATGATCGCAGCCGATTTTGGGTTTGCTGTACACTCGAGGAGGACGGCTATGAGCTGTCTCCGAAGATTGAGAAGGTTAGTCTCAATGCGGTGAAAGCCGCTGAGCAGGAAACCTTCAGCGAAGTCACTGCTTTTGACAGCTCGGGAGAGCCTGATCAGAGCTTCGAGGTAAGCTCGTATCTCGCTTACAACGGCATGCACACTGTGCAGGTTCAGGACGAGCAAGGGCACTGGCGCGACTGGCACATCGTCGCGGAGCTCGAGGACTGTGAGCCGGATGATCTCTGCTGCCAGCTGCAGCAGGACTCGGCTCTGCGCACCACCCGTCTGCGTTTCGGCGACGGGGTGAACGGGCGTATCCCGCCGCAGGGTTCGCAGCGGGTACGGCTCATTGCTTACACGGCCGAGTTTGACTATGGCCGTTTTGTCGGGGGCAGCAGAGGTCTGCCCGGGCAGACCTTTGAAATCAGCCGTGGCCGGATGTATAAGCCCAGCAGCATGCTGCTGCAGGTTGGCTACCGGCCACGCGGAGAGAGTGACGTCGTTTGGGACGACTGGCAGTCCGTGGACGACTTCGATAATTCGAAGTCCACGGACAGGCATTACGTCTACGACGATGCAGCAGGAACGATCCGCTTCGGCAATAACGAAGCGGGTCTCACTCCGCCCAAGTCCGTGGAACCGAACATTCGGTTCCTGGCGCTGCAAGCGGGCGGGGGTGTGCGAGGCAACGTGAAGGATGGCCTCGTGACCGGCTTCACGAATACCAAAGGCGTGCGTGTGACGAATCCGTTCCCCGCGCGAGGCGGCCTCGAAGCGGAGACGCTCACGCAGGCGAAACTTCGCGTGCGGCGCGAACTCGAGAAGCCGACGCGGGCCGTGACTGGCGAGGACTACGAGGCGATCGCGAAGGCGACGCCCGGTCTGCGTGTCGCGCGCGTAAAGGCAATCCCGCTGTACAAGCTGGGCATGCGGGATTATCCGAAGGTCAAAGCGCCCGCACAGATGACCGTCGTGGTCGTCCCTTATAGCGAGAGCGATAAGCCGAAAGCTGGCAAGGGCTTCTTGCAGACGATCAAGCAGCATCTAGATCGGCATCGTCTTTTGACCACAGAACTACACGTGATTCCCGCCGAATATATTAAAATAACGGTTCACGCTGTCGTGGTGATGGAGCCCAAGCACAAAGATGAACAGCGCCGAATTATGCAAGAGCTCAGACTGTTACTACAGCCGATGGATCATGGACAAGGCTCAGAAGGCTGGCGTTTTGGACGGACCGTGTATAAGGGAGATATTTATGGCGTTATTTCCCGGATTAAAGGTGTTGTCTATGTGCAGGACATTTGGATAGATGCCGAGGGCACAGGCTTCCACAAGGATGGCGCTGGCGACATTCATATCCCGCCTTATGCCTTGGTCTATTCCGGTGATCATGAAGTGGAAACCATTAGTCAGACGGATTTATAAGTCCTTATTTAGGAAAAGAGGTGTCGAACGATGCAGGATGGACAAACGTTTTTCTCACTTAATAAACCGCTTGACTGGGAACAAGGATATGAAGCCAATATTCATATGCAGAACGAAGGATTTTCGATTCAGCAGACAGAAAAATACAGCATCCATCGCATCGTTCGCACAGACGAGCTGGAAGGCATTCATCCTATTCAAGAGATGACGGTCGGTCCAGGTCGGAAGCTATTTTTGCTAGACGAGGCTTCAAATGTGTGGATTTATGATGATGAAAGTCGTCATCGGGAGTCGTTATTTCGCCAGGGTCATCAGTTGTTTAGCCATCAAGCGATGCTAGCTTCTATGTCAGATCTTTTGGTGATAGCTGATGCCCACACGGAGAGCGAAAGAAGACTTGCGGTGTATTCGATTTCCAATGGACAGACGATGTGGGCTATCCATGATTGGGAAGGTCTTGAATTATTTCCTCTCTCGGTTAATACGAGAATTACAACGGCGAATTTGCTTTACGCGGCGGTCCCTTTGGACATTGCGATTGGTATGAATGGAAGTCCCGAAGTTCCTAAGGGCGGCCGGATTGGCATTATACAGTGGAACGCGGCAGGTGAAGTGGTACATGTGTATGAGCATGAAGCACACCGTCTGGAAGAAACGGCTGAAATTGCTGCACTTCGAGGGCGTTATTACACCGCTGCTGCGGGTGGTAAATTAGTTCTATTGGATGCACAGCTCAGAACGGTAACGGTGTTCCATGAAGATGGTCGGGAGCCGTTTCATTTTAAGCTGGAGCAGGAAGGGCGCTTTGCCGGTATTTCCATTGATACGAATCATAATATCTACATAGGGGACAGCGGATACGCACAGCAAGAAGGAGTAACGGAGCGGTTTATTCTAAAGTTTCGCGAAAATGGGGAGCAGTTTGATAAAGTTACTAGCTTCCGAGGACGAACGGATACATTGCTGCATGATGGGCGCAACCGGTTGTATGTCTTTGATCGGATAAGTGGTCAGATTAGCCTGCTTGATCTTCGTGCGCGTACGATGCTGCTTGAGGGGACTCAGCTTCCGGAGGCCATCTATTTCTCGGCTGAGCTGGATACGACGGAAACGGAGACACAGTGGCATAAGATTCGTTTAGAAGCCGATATTCCGGAGGAAACGCAGGTTCGCTTTTCCTATTTTACATCGGATGAAAGCGAAGGATTCATTGATGGCGAATACGTAAATTATACGGGCTATTTGACGGATCCAGGCATTTCGATTCGAGATAAGCTGGCTGCGACGCGTGACTTATGGTCGGAGCCCATCCTGAATCCGAAGGATGCTCTTCTGATGAATGCCAGAGGCCGTTATCTATGGTTCAAAATCGAGCTGATTGGCAGCGAGCAAAAATCACCTTACATCCGAAAGCTTCGGGTCTACTTCCCGAGAACGTCACTGATTGCCTATTTGCCGCCGATTTATCAACAGGACGAGGAGCATAGCCCTTTCCTGGAGCGGTTTCTGGCGATGTTCAGCACCTTCTTTGACGATATGGAGGATAAAATAGACCGTATTTCCTCTCATTTCGATCCGGATGCGGTATCCGGCACTTATCTGGAATGGTTAGGCCGCTGGTTGGCTATCACGGATCATGAGGCATGGGGCGAGACGAAGCTAAGACTACTGATCAAACAGGCCCCTGAGCTTTACAAATTGCGGGGAACTCGCGAGGGCATGATGAACATGCTTAAGATTTACACAGGGTCAGAACCGTTTTTGCTGGAATATTTTCAGTTTAAACAAATGCAGGAGACGTCGGAGCTGCGGCAGCTTTTTGCCCAGTTATATGGGGATAATCCTTATTGCTTCTGCATCATGTTAAAGCCTGAATTCGTACAGACAGATGCACAACGGCTAACCATCGAGCAAATCATCGAAGACCAAAAACCAGCCTATACCGAAGGCAAATTAATCGTTCTACAACCGTGGATGTACGCGGACATGCATACATATCTGGGCATTAATACTTACTTATCTGAGCCTACCTTGTTAACACTAGATCAGCGTTCGTCGATGCCTTACAATACGGTGCTGATTGACGTAGATCGCGATAAACGAATGGACATACATACTCGCTTGGAATTGGATTCCGAAATCGAATAAACGAAATGAGCCTTGGAAGGTGAGGGGATACTTATGAAAAAAACACGCTATTACCCGTTTGAGCGCAATCGGTATTTCTATGGAAAGCTGCTGACAGTAAGGGATTTCGAATCTGAGCAAAAGTATTTCAACGATAAGCGCAGAATGATGAACCGTTTGCTGCATGGTTCGGGCGTACTTACGGGTCTGCAGGTTGTCGCGGTCGATGAAAAGTCAGTTTCTGTAGAGATGGGAGCTGCGATCGACGCGCTTGGCCGGGAAATTGTCGTGCCTTCTCCGATGACGTTGAAGCTAGCGATGATGGACGGTTTCAGCAATAATCAGTACGCCAAGAACGTATACCTATGTATTGCCTATGACGAAAAGGAAAAAGAACCCGTTCACGCGGTCGCTAATTCTTCTATTCGTTCCGACGAAATTAATGACTATAATCGTGTGCTGGAAAGCTACCGCTTGTTTATCCGGGAAGATGCGCCAGATCCAGCCTCACTGCCCTTGGCAAATCTGTCCGATCAGACAGTCGTTCTTTATCAAGATTCTGGGGTGCGCGTGCTTCAAACAACACCTCGTTATGTGAACCCGGGTCAGCTCTTCGAAATGAAGCTGCGCTTCGAGAAGACTCTAAAGGCCGGCAGACTGTCCTTTCAATATGAGCTGGCTGCTGAACGCGTAGAGGCGATTGAAGGAGCAACGATTGTGTTCCAAGAGCCGCAGGATGGGCAAGAGAGCGAGTATGAAATGAAGGTGCTTTTGCGAGCGGATAGTACGACTTCCGTGAAGGGTACGATTGGCGTGCAGGTGAGTACGGCCGTTTTGAAGCTGGATGACAGGCAGTTGGAGCTGCAGACTCAAGCTGTTGGCGAACTGCAGATTATTGGCGAATCCGTGCGGGAACGGTTGATGTCCGACTTCGTGAAACAATCTTTGGAGGCTTCTTTAGAAGCTCCGTCCGAGCCTTGTATTTATTTGGCTAAAATATGTCTTGTCCAAGTGGGACCAACCTATGTCATTGAAAGTGTCGAGCAGGTGCCATTTGGCGAATATGTGTACAATTCTTCGGTCATGTACAGGCTCGGTAAAGCGAATGAGTACCGCGAAGAAACATCCGGTCAGTTCGTAACGAAGTCCAAAGTGAAAACCTTGGCGCCCGGACAGCCTCCTGAGTTCAAGGTTAACTTCAATAAAGCGATTAGCGAGCTTTCTTTCGATTTAAGCATTCCAGCAGGCGGCGGGAGCGGCATTGCGGGGATGCTGAGCGGTGTCGTGGACATTCCGATCGAGCCTTTTACGAAGATTGCTGTGTCCCCATTTGGGAGAGCGACCAAAAGCTTCTTCTCTGGCGAAATCGCACACGGACTTGGCGAGGGCAACGTGCTGATCATCACTAGTTTGGAAGAGAGCAGCGGCGAGGCTTTCTCCGAAATGCTATCCAGCGGGGATCGCGTATACGGCGGAGTCTCCGATGTGTTCAAAGGCAGCGAGTTTGAACCCGATGCGCCAGAAGTGAAGATCGGTACGATTGCCTATCCACAAAAAGGCACGTTCCGCATTGGGGTGAAGGTACAGCAAACTTCGGAGCCGGGAAATGTACGTGTGCGCTGGTGGGCGTATAGCGCGGAAATGGCCAGTACTGCACTGGGAAGTGCCAGTGGCGGCGTTGATTCATTAGACGAAGCGCTTTCGGCTATGCGAGAAGCTGCCTCGGCGGGCAGCGGGGCTGAGTAGTAAGGATCCACAAAAAAACAAAATTTATACACGCCAAGTGAGGCGTGTTTTTTTGTCTTTGGTGGAGTCCCCCGTAGGAGGCGCCCCCCGGGGTTTTCCAAAAGCTTTAGATCAATACGCTTAGATTCGCTGCAGTTCCTCTTTTACATATTGCATTAAAAGATTTTTGGATGATGAAGTATACTCCGTGTTGCGTAATTGCAGCAGGCCGACCGGGATAGATGAATCCTTGAGTTCGACGTGTATTTTCATGACATTCGGTGGTAACGCCGTGGAATCGAGAACGGCTCCAACGGAAGGAATTCGCTGAACGAACCCGGGAATAGCAGAGATTTGACTAACCGTATATAGAAAAGGAGTTTCGGTGTAATGGGAATATTGCTTAGATAACCTCAGATAATACAAGCAGGTATTTCCTCCAACGATCATCGGATAGTTAAGCAGTTCTTCAAAGGGTATTATTCCATTTCTTTCGGCCAAGGGATGATTGTTCGCTACAATAAAGGAGATATTCTCGTTATATAACGGTTCGAAGCGAAAAGAAGAAGGATCGGCAGGCTCTCCGCATATGGCAAAGTCCAATTGATTCTGGAGCACCGCGCGTGACAGGGAGTCCGTGTTCCCATTGACAAAGTGACACGATACTTTTGGTTTATGTTCCCGGAATCGCCGAAGTGAGTTGGGTAGCACATGCTCTATCATCGATTCTAGCCCTCCGACATGCAGGGAGCCGATCTCCTCTCTTTGCAAAGCTTTCGCTTGCGCAGTTACATGGTTCCAGTGCCCAATGAGCTTGTCAATTTCCGCGGCAAAAATTTGTCCAGAAGTCGTTAACTCCGCATCCCATCCTCGCTTGAATAGCTGGATGCCCAATTCCCTCTCCAGTCGCTGGACTTGATTTGTAATCGTAGACTGCGCGTAATTCAATTTCACTGCCGCTTTGGTGAAGTTTCCTTCTTGAATAATGGTTTGAAACGTAGTTAGTTCTTTTAAGTCCATGGTATTATCTCCATCTAATTAATTGAATTAAAATATCATTTTATTCAATTATACAAATAAAGAAGCAGGAAGTACAATAAGGGTATCTCGCTGAAGGAGTGATATAAAAATGCCATTCATCAGAGTAAGCTACATGGAAAATCAATATGGGACACAGCAACTGCCCATGATAAGCCGTGCGATTATGAGCGCTCTAATTCAGCATTTCAATGTGCCGGAAGACGATTACTTTCAAGTATTCCATTCACACAAAGCAAGCGAGTTTTATTATAGTCGGAATTACTTAGACATAGAGCGAAGTGACGGGCTGCTTTATATTCAAATCACGCTCAAATCCGGAAGAAGCACCGAGCAGAAAATAAGCTTTTACGGAAAGTTAGCCGAACTATTATCAAATACGCTTAACATGAGGAAAGAAGACGTATTCGTCGTACTGGTCGATACAGAATTCGAGGACTGGACATTCGGTAACGGCGTTGCACAAATGATCGAACAACAAGGGGGAGGCATAAGAATGAAGCATCGAAAAATTGTATCAAACGCCCGTGAATCGTTTGGGAATATTGCCCCTACTTTCGTGCGCTATTCGGAAGAAGTGCTCTTCGAGGACGTTTGGAGAAGAGAACAATTATCGCTTCGGGAACGTAGTCTCCTTACGATATCAGTGCTAGTCACCGGAGGACTTACTGGGCAGCTTCCTTATCATCTCCGCTTAGCAAAAGAGAACGGTTTGACCGAAGAAGAACTGATCGAAGCGTTGACCCATCTAGCGTTTTATGCCGGGTGGCCGCGCGCCGCATCTGCAATTCAAGTTGCGAAGGATGTATTCGAGGAGAACTCGGAAAGACGGAATAAAGGGCAGTGTAACTAACCACTGCGGGAGCGCGCATCACTGGTAGCGATGCGTCAGGAGTTCAGCCCTCGTGGACTGCCGCTTGCGGTGGACAATAGAAAAATACAAGTGAGATATCATTTCGTTTATAAACTTCTAATACATAGTAGTATCTGGGTAAACGTCAAATAGCCCCCATCTTTCAAAGTTGGGGGTTATTTGACGTTTACGGAGGAACACAACATTTGAATCTACCGTTAAAAGTCACCAGTGTATAATAGTCAACTCAATTGTGATGCTCAGCTCTACCGGGAATTGCAGTGTAACTTGTCAATCAGAGCAGGATCCAGCATTAGGCGTTATGATCTGGCAACAATGATCTGGAAATTAAAGACAACGTTTGTTTGTATACCGCATAGGCCGATTGTACATCTCCTAAGTGTCCACCCATGTAAAGATGAATAACGCCATGGAGCGAGGCCCAGACGATACTTACAACGGATTCCGTGTCATACTGGCCGGGAATCAGTCCTCGCTCTTGCGCATTGCTGACCACGGTCAATAATTGCCGCATGGCTGTTACGGTGCCATGCATACTTTCCTCGTCCGGTTTGAAATCTGCGAAGGCTCCTCCGAACATCAGCTTATAATAGCTGGAGTAACGCTGCCCGAATTGCCAAAAGGTTTCGCCTAGATTCAGCAAATGCTGCGCCGGATCAGCTGCTTGCGGCGTCCTCTCGAATTCGTTAGCGAGAAGCTTACAACCTTCTAGATAGAGCTGCTGAGCCAAGCCTTCTTTATTGACAAATAAGCTATAAATGATTTTTGTCGAGCAATCCATTTTCTGCGCTACTTTACGCACCGTAACGGCTTCTGGGCCCTCTTCTTGCAAGAGCGTTGCCGCAGCATCAACAACAAGCTTACGGAGATTTTCAATATTTTGTAAGCGAGCCTCTTGGTAGGTTTTCAACACTCGTGTGTTCGTATTAACGGAGTTATCCTGGTCGCTCATCATTCATCTTCCTTCAGTTATCATGTTTTCGTCAGGAAACAAAGTTTCATAATTTCTTATCAAAAATTTTATACAGTTGATGGGTAGTTGTCAATGAGACATGGGATGTTCAAAGATCGTATTGACTTTCTTTAAAAGCTTGGTTACAATGAAATTAATCAGAAACACTGTTACCGAATATATGACGACTCTTAATCTCTTGGGAATCAAGGTTTTTTTTAACCAATTGGTAACAGTGTTTCATTATTATAACATAGTATCGAAAAGGAGAGTAGCACTATGAAAGTTCAAGGAAAATGGTCGCTCGTCACGGGAGCTTCTTCCGGTATTGGAGAACAATTCGCGAGACAACTAGCCAAACAAGGCAGCCACTTGGTACTTGTGGCTCGATCAACGAGTAAGCTTGAGAGCCTGGCAGATGAGCTTAGAAAGAAGTATGGCATCAAAGCCGAGGTTATCTCTATGGATCTTGCGAAAGAGGGCGCACCCAGCGAGTTATATCGGCAATGTGAACTTTTGAAAGTGGATATCGAACTGCTAATCAATAATGCAGGCTTTGCTACACATGGTTTGTTCGAGCAAGTGTCAGGTGAGCGACAACATGAAGAAGTGATGCTCAATGTCGCTGCTGTTGTAGATATGACTCACTTGTTCTTGCCAAACATGTTGCGCAATAACTCAGGAGCAGTTATTAATGTGGCTTCAACCGCCGGATTTCAACCGCTGCCCTTTATGGCAGTATATGGGGCGACGAAAGCTTTCGTCTTATCGTTTACTCAAGCGTTATGGTGGGAAAATCGCGACCGCGGCGTGAAATTCTTCGCACTTTGTCCCGGTTCGACGGACACCAGCTTCTTTAATGTTGTAGGAACGGAAGAAGCCTCTGTCGGAAAGAAAGATACGCCGGAAAGAGTCGTAGAGGTTGCACTTCGTGCGTTGAAGGAAGGGAAAATATACGTCGTTCCGGGTGTGCAGAATTATATCGGGGCTCAGT